>VGRQ01000143.1 GCA_016875315.1 Deltaproteobacteria bacterium
CCTGGTCCAACCCGACGAGCGATCGACAAGCTCCAGCGCGGCGGCCAACGAGAAATACGCGATGGAGGTGGTCACCGACGATTCGCGCGCGTTGCTGTTCTGGCCGTTGCCGAGCAACGACATCGCCACCGGGACGGCGCCCATGCCGAGCAGCAGCACCTTGGCGAGGACCAGGTACACCGAGGCGTAGAAGAAGAGACCGCCGAGCGGCAAGAGCGCCGCGAGGCCGCACGCGAGGAAGGCGATCACCGGCGCGCCGTAGCCGCGAGGGGCACGAGCGCCGCCGGCTGCGCCGCCGAGTCCGAGCAGGGCCGCCGAGGGCAGGGCCACGGCGGCGAGCGTCCCCCCGGCGAGCACCTGGGCGATGCCGTAGGCGTAGAGCGTGGCGCGCTGCGCCGGGTCGACGTCGACCGCCGACTCCAGCGCCGAGCCGCCGACCATGGCGCCGACGATGACCAGCAGCGCGTGCAGGCCCAGCGGCGCGGTGGACAACACGGCCGGCACCTTCCACTTCATGCCGAGCAGGACGGCGCACACGAGCGTCCACAGCAGGCCGAGGACGCAGGCGATCACCTGCACCCAGCCCACCCAGCCTGCGTCGGCGACGAACGACATGAGCCTCACATCCGGTACGACCCGGCCGCTAACACGGTGTCAACGTCGCGAGTTCTCCATCGTTTCCACCAGGATGCTCGCAAGCTCGCGGAGAAGCCGTCGCCCGGCGTGAGCCGTCGCGAGCGCAGGCTGGCCGAAGTAGGCGCGCGGGCCACCGGCGTCTTCGAAGTTGTCGGCGCCCTGGGCGATCCCCCGGCCGAGGTCGGCCTCGACGGCGGGCAGCTTCTTGTGGCCGCGCACGAGGCGGGGGGCGAGGGCGAGCAGCAGCGAGGTCTCGTAGACGCCGGCGTGCCCGTCGAAGGGGACGATGGCGGAGAGGCGCTCCGCCTGCCGCTTGCTACCCACGTGGGGGAAGGCGACGCTGGCGCCGGTGCGCTCCTTCACGAGGCGGCAGGCGGCGAAAAGTGCGTTGACGTTCTCGGGCTCCAGGTGGCCGTTGGCGATGGCGAGACCGGCCGCCCCGGCCTCGTGGGCGCTCACCAGCACCTCGGCCACCAGCGCCGTCATCACCTCGGCGGAAACGGTGATTGTGCCCGGGAAGTTCCGCGCGAAGCGTGCCACCCCGTAGGTGACGGGTGGCAAGACGCGCCCGTCGGCGCGCTCGGCGGCGGCCTCGGCCATGGCGGTGGCGATGCGCACGTCGGTGTCGAGCGGCAGGTGCGGCCCGTGGGCCTCGCAGGCCCCGGTGGGGAGGATCGCCCACTTGCCGACGAGGGAGGCGCGCGGGAAGGGGAGGGGAGCGAGGAGCATGGCGGGGTGCGGAGTGTAGGGGGTGGTGGGTGGTGGGGCAAGTCAGCCCACCCGCTTCAACCCCGCGCGGGCCACCTTGCCGCGGTCGTTGCGCGGCAGGGCGTCGAGGAAGCGCACGGCGCGGGGGTACTTGTGCGGCGCGAGCTGGGTCTTCACCCAGGACTGCAGCTCCGTCGCCAGCTCGGCGGAGGGCTCGCCCACGGGCACGACGAAGGCCACGGTGCTCGTCAACCCGTCTCTCTCCACGCCCACCACCGCGCACTCGAACACGCGCGGGTGGGCGAGGAGGCAGTTCTCCACCTCGACGGGCGACAGGTACACGCCGCCCACCTTCAACAGGTCGTCGGCCCGGCCGCAGTAGCGGAAGCGTCCCTCGGTGTCGACGCAGAACTGGTCGCCGGTGGTCGTCCACTCGCCCCGGAAGGTGGCGCGGCTCTTGGCGCGGTCGCCGTGGTAGCAGATGGCGTTGCTGCCGCCCTTGACCCAGAGTGTGCCGATCTCGCCGGGCGCGACGTCGGCGCCGTCGTCACCCACGATGCGCGCCTCGTAGCCGGGCACCAGCCGGCCGAGCGTGCCGCACTTCACGTCGCCCGGGTAGTTGGTGATGTAGATGTGGAACATCTCGGCGCTGCCGATGCCGTCGAGGATCTCCACGCCGGTGCGCGCGATCCAGCGATTGTAGAGCTCGCCCGGCAGGGCCTCGCCCGCCGACAGCACCAGCCGGACGCTGGAGAAGTCCGTTTGTGCGCAGAGCGGCGACTCGAGCATCTTGTGGATCATCGTCGGCACGTTGGTGACGATGGTCGGCTGGAAACGCTGGATGTGAGCCAGCATCGCCTCGGCGGTCGAACGCTCGGGAAAGAGGCAGGTCGTCGCCCCCACCGCCCACGGGAACATCAGGTTGGTGCCGGTGGCGTAGCCGAAGAAGAGCTTGGGAACGCCGAGTGTCACGTCGTTCTCGCGGATGCCGAGCACCTGCTTGGCGTAGCGCTCGGTGTTGTAGACGAAGTCGGCGTTGACGTGTACGCAGCCCTTGGGCTTGCCGGTGGAGCCCGAGGAGAACAGCCACACGCTCGGGTCGTCCGGTGCGGTGTCGCCATAGCTACACTCGGCGGACTGGGCGTCGACGTGGGCGAAGTCGCGGTCGACGCACACCACCCGGACGCCGGACGCGTCGATCACGGCGCGGTTCGCCTCGTAGAATGGCTCCTCGGTGACGATCAGCCGCGCGCGAGTGTAGTGCAGGTAGTAGGCATAGTCTTCGGGTGGAACGCCGGGGTTCATCATCGCGACCACCGCGCCGATGCGGACCACGCCAAACCACGCGGCGGCGAAGGGGGCGCCGTCGTTGAGGCAGAGTAATACCCGGTCTTCCTCGCGCACGCCGAGGGCGCGGTAGAGGTTGCCGAACTGGCAGCTCGCCCGGTGCATCTCGGCGAAGGTGAAGCAGGCGGTGGCGGTGCGGAGCGCCACCTTGT
This sequence comes from Deltaproteobacteria bacterium, assembly GCA_016875315.1. Taxonomy (GTDB): domain Bacteria; phylum Myxococcota_A; class UBA796; order UBA796; family SXON01; genus SXON01. The sequence goes on from VGRQ01000143.1 coordinate 2,844, forward strand.
CGGGACGGTCGGCGAGGTTGTGGTCGAGGAAGTAGGCGGCGAGGTTCATCGGTCGAAGGGCTTATCTCGGGCAGTGGGCGCGCATCGCGCCGCGGAGGGCGCCGAGGAGGGGTGCCACGTCGGGTCGCGCCAGCACGCCGGCGCGACCTGCGAGCGCGATGGGTCGCGACAAGTCGTGGAATGGCTGCGAGTCGGCGCCCATGGCGCGCGCGATGCCGAGGGGCACCAGCGCCGGACCGAAGCCGTTGCGAGCGAGCTGCACGAGGGTGGAGAAGGACTCCACCCGGCCGATGGGCTCGACGCCGAGGCGGGCGGCCCGGCGCTCGATGGCCATCCACGTGAGCGAGGCCGTCTCGATGAGCCACAGGCGGGTGGGGAGCGTGCCGGAGGCCCCGACGACGACCATCGGCTCCTCGGCCACGCGGTGCACCTCCATGTCGGCGGGCAGCCCGGCGTCGACCACCACGGCGATGTCGACCAGGCCCGAGCGCAGGCGCTCGACCACGGCGGGCCCGCGGTGGCTGTGGATCTCCAGCGTCGTGCCGCGCGTGGTGTCGCGCACCTGGGCGAGGGCGGCCGGGAGCCACGACGACAACAGCGCGGGCGAGGAGCCGATCACCACCGGGCGGCCGGGGGCGTCGGCGGCGAGGGCGGCGCGGATCTGCGCGCACAGGGGGGCTACGCTGGCCACGAGGTGGCTCCCGGTCGGCGTGAGTCGCACGCGCCGGCCGTGGCGCTCGATCAGCGGGGCGCCGACGCGAGCTTCTAGCACGTCGATCCGCTTGCTGATGGCTGACTGGGTGAGGCGGAGGCGCACGGCGGCGCGGCCCATGGTGCCTTCCTCGGCGAGGGCGACCAGCGCGTCCACGAGATCTAACACATGAGCTCCAAGAATATGTATCGCGATACATATTCGAGTTTCACGCGAGTTGCGCGCGACTAGGGTCGAGGCATGGAAAGCCTGCTCGCGATCGCCGCCCTCGGGACGGCCACCCTCTCCGGCGTCTTCGGCATGGCCGGTGGCCTGCTGCTCTTCGGCGTGTACACGGCGATCCTGCCGGTGGCGAGCGCGGTGGTGGTGCACAGCGGCACGCAGTTGTTGAGCAACGTGTCGCGAGTGGCCGTCCAGCGGCGCTGGGTGATGGGCGGCCCGGTGGCGTGGTTCGCCGGGGGGGCGCTGGCCGTCTACGCGGCGCTGGCGTGGTGGTTGCCGCGGGTGGAGCCGGCGGTCCTCTTCACCCTGCTCGGCGCCAGCGTGCTGGGGTCGTTCCTCGTGCCCCGGCGGGCGTGGATGGACGCGTCGCGACCGGAGGGCGCCGTCGTCGCGGGCGCGGTGACGACCGCCGCCCAGTTGACCGGCGGGGTGGGCGGGCCGCTGATGGACGTCTTCTGGGTGGGGGTCGACGCCGACCGGCGCGCGGTGGTGGCCACCAAGGCGCTGACCCAGGCGGTGGCGCACGTGCTCCGCATCGCGTTCTGGGCGCCGCTCGCGGCGGGGATCGACCTCGGCGCCGGTGCCTTGCTCGGCATCGCCGCCGGGACGCTACTGGGGACGGCGCTGGGCTCCGCCATCCTCGACCGGCTCGGGGAGAGGGACTTCCGGCGATGGACGCGGGGGATCGTCGTCGTGCTGGGGCTTGGCTACCTCGCGTGGGGGCTGGTGCTCTGGGCGGCGTAGCGGGGCGGGGGTGGCCCCGGGCGTTAGGGTTGGCTTGTCAAGAGCCAAGTCTTAACCCTTAACCTCCGGCACCTTCATGGCTGAGTACGTACTGGGCACTCACGATGCAGAGCTGGAGAGGCTGGGCTTCCAGGCTCGGCTATGGGCCGACGTGGCGCACGCGGCGTGGAAGCGGGCGCGGCTGCTGCGCGGGCAGAGCGTGATCGACCTCGGCTGCGGGCCCGGCTTCGCCAGCGTGGACCTCGCGGCGATGGTGGGCTCGGAGGGGCGGGTGGTGGGGATCGACGAGTCGGCGAGCTTCGTCGAGGCTGCCAACGGGCGGGGGGTCCCCAACCTCCGGGCGGTGGTGGGCGACGTGCAACGGGCGTCGGCGTTCGTCGATGGGTGTTTCGACCTCGCCTACGCGCGGTGGCTCTTGTGCTTCGTGCCCGACCCGGAGGCGGTGGTGGCGGGAGCGGCTCGCCTGCTCCGGCCGGGTGGGCGCCTGGTGGTCCACGACTACTTCAACTACACCACGATGACCTCGGCGCCGCGACGGCCCGAGTGGACCGAGGTCGTCGCCGCCACCGCCCGGTCCTGGCGCGCGCGGGGCGGCGATCCCGACGTGTGCGGGCGTCTTCCTGGGATCCTGTCGCGACATGGATTCGAGCTGGAACACGTCGACGTGCACCAGCGCTTCGGCTTCGCAGGCGACACCATGTTCCAGTGGGCGAGCACGTGGTGGCGAAACTACGCGCCGCGGCTGGCGCAGATGGGGGAGATCAGCGACGAGCTCCGCGACCGATTCCTCGGCTCGCTCGCGGAGATCGAGGCCTCCCGCGACCAGTTCATCGTGATGCCGCCGGTGTGGGAAATCGTCGCGAGGCGCGGCTGAGGGGTTGACGCGGCAAGGGCTAAGTCTTAACCCTTAACCTCCGGCACCAATTGCGCCAATTGATCGCCGATCACGCCGAGGAGCACGTCGGTGGCGCCCTCGTAGATGCGCAGCGGGCGCACGGCGCGGTAGAGCATCTCCACCACGGAGCCCTCCTCGACGCCCTGGCCCCCGTGGAGCTGGACGGCGGTGTCGATCACGCGCTGGGCGGCCTCGGTGGCCACCACCTTGCCGAAGGCCATCACCGGTCCCACGCGCGCGCCCTGGGCGTGGTCGCGGGTCCAGCAGGCGTGGAGCGTGGCCAGCGCGGCGATGTCGAGCTCGTTCTTCATCTCGGCGAGGCGCAGGCGCACCACCGGGAGATCGGCGAGCGGGGCGCCGAACTGCTGGCGACGGCGCACGTGGGCCAGCGTCTCGTCGAGCGCACGGGCGGCGAGGCCGACGGCGGCGGCGCCCACCGACGGGCGACAGCGCTCCAGCGTGCCGAAGGCGAGCGCGAAGCCGCGGGGCGACACCAGCGTGGCCGGCGTGTCGTCGAGGACCAGGCGCCCGATGCTGTGACTGGCCACCCGCTGCGCCTCGGTTGCCGGGGCCTCGACGAAGAAGGCGGCCACCCCGGTGGGCGCCCGCGCGAAGACCACGGCCCCGTCGCAATCGGGGGCGTTGCTGATGAAGTGCTTGGTGCCGGTGAGGCGCCAACCACCGGCCGTTTCCACGGCCGCGGTGGCGACGGCGCGCACGTCGGAACCGGCGCCCGGCTCGGTGAGGCCGAAGGCCAGCACGCGACGACCGGCCCGGGCATCGGCCACCACCTCGGGGAGCACCGCGGCCGACTCCAGCGGCGTGCAACCGAGCTCCTGGATGACGAAGGCGAGGTCGGTGAGGGGGTCGCGGTAGGCGAGCTGTCGCCGGGCGACGGCGAGCGAGCGAGTGTCGCGACGAGCGAGCAGCCCGGCGGCGCCGAGGGCGGCCACGCGGTCGGCGATGCTCCCCGCCGCCACGAAGTCCCGCGCCCGCGCCTCCAGCCCGGCGTGCTCGGGCGCGAAGAAGTAGGGGAACTGCTCGGTGAGCACTAGACTTTCTTCGCCTTCCACGCCTCGTAGGCGGCGCGGAAGTCGGGGTGGACCATGCAGATGGCCTGGGCCTGGGCCTCCATCTCCAGGGCCGTGTCGAGCGACACGTCCAGCTCGCGGTTGAGCGCTTCCTTGGTCATCCCGTTGGCGAAGGCGGGGCCGGCGGCGATGCGCGCGGCCATGGCCCGAGCCTCGTCGAGGAGCGTGTCTTCCGGCACCACCCGGTTGAAGAGGCCCGCCCGCAGCGCGCTGTCGGCGTCGACGGTGTCGCCGAGGAGAAGCATCTCCGAGGCCCGCCCGAGCCCGACGATGCGCGGCAACAGGTGCGCCGCGCCCATGTCGGCGCCGCAGAGGCCCACCTTGTTGAAGAGGAAGGCCACCCGCCCGCGGGGCGAGGCGATGCGCAGGTCGCTCGCCATGGCGATGATCGCCCCGGCCCCCGCCGCCACCCCGTTGACGGCGGCGACGATCGGTGCCTTGCAGTTGCGCATCGCGCGCACCAGGTCGACGGTCATGCGGGTGAAGGCCAGCAGCCCCTCCATGTCGCGACTGAAGAGCTGCCCGATGATGTCTTCCACGTCGCCGCCCGAGCAGAAGGCACGGCCCTCGCCGGTGACCACGACGGCCCGCACGCCCGCCGGCGGTGCCCTGAACCACGCCACCAGCGCCGCGTACTCCTCGAAGGTGAGCGCGTTGAGACGATCAGGTCGCGACAGCCAGAGTGTCGCGACGCCCGCGTCGATCTCCACCCTCACGGCAAGACCGCCGTGGCCTCGATCTCGACCAGCGCGTTGTCTTCCAGCAGGTCGGCCACCTGTACCAGCGACATCGCGGGGTAATGCCGGCCGAACACCTCGCGCCAGGCCGCGCCCACGGCCTTCAGCTCGGCGAGGTAGTGGTTCTTGTTGACGACGTAGATGGTCACGCGGCCCACGCGGCTGGGTGGGCAGCGCGCGGCGTCGAGCACCGCGCGCACGTTCCGGAGCGCCTGCCGGAACTGCAAGGCGAAGTCGCCCTCGCCCACGATCCGCTGGCGCTCGTCCCACGCCACCTGCCCGGCCACGAACAGGATGTCGCCCAGGCGGTAGCCGTTACTGTAGCCCCGGGGTGGATCCCAGCCCTCGGGCTCCACCGGGCCGTCCTCGTGGACAACCCCTGCGGGGGAAACCGGCATCCTAGCTGTTGAGCTCGCCGCCGCAGATCGACAGCGCCTGGCCGTTGACACCCCGGGCCTCCTCGCTCGCGAGGTACACGCACATCGCCGCGATCTCCTCGGCGCCGAGGAAGCGGTGCTGGGGGTTGCGGTCTTCGAGTTCGCGACGAACCTCGTCGCTGTCGCGACCAGTCTTGTCGACGATGTTCTGGATGGCGTGGTCGAGGAGCGGCGACTCCACGTAGCCGGGGCAGATCGCGTTGACGGTCACGCCCTTCTCGGCGTACTCCGCCGCGAGCGCCCGCGTGAGGCCCACGAGACCGTGCTTGCTGGCGCAGTAGGCGGCCAGGTAGGGATAGCCCTTGAGCCCGGCCACGCTGGCCACGTTGATGATGCGCCCGTTGCCGCGACTGGCCATGCCCGGGAGCACCTTGAGCGAGCAGAGGAAAGCGCCGGTGAGGTTGACCTTGAGGTGCTCGTCCCACACGCGCACGTCGGTCTTGAGCACCGGCGAGGAACGAGCCACGCCCGCGTTGTTGACCAGCACGTCGACCGGCCCCGCCGCCATGAACGCCGCCTCGACGCTCGCTGGCTCGCCCACGTCGCAGCGAACGCCGTAGCCGCCCACCTCGTCGGCGACCTTCTCGACTTCCTCTCGCGTGCGCGCGAGGACGGTGATGCGATCACCGAGGGTGGCAAAACGGCGTGCGATCTCCGCGCCGATGCCGCGGCCTCCACCGGTGATGACAACGTGACGACGTTTGGGCATGGGGCTGCTCCGGCCGGCCCCTTTATCCCGTGGAGGGCCGAGCGTCGACGGCGTCGAGGAAAGACCGGATCACCGCGGCGAGTTCGGCGGGCCGGTCGAGGTGTACCATGTGCGTGGCCCCGGGGACGGTAACCCGCCGGATGCCCGGCACCAGCGATTCCAGGTGGGCGACGTCGGCGGCAGCGAAGGGGCTATGCTCGGGACGCACGGCGAGCGCGGGGCAGCGGATCCGTCGCAAGAACTGGGCGTGGTTGTCGTGGCGGTAGGGGATGGGCCCGCGGATGCGATGGCGCGCGTCCCAGGTCCACGTGAAGCCGCCCTCGACCGGCCGCAGGATGCGCGCGGCCAGCTCGCGTGCCCAGGCATCGTCGATCGCCGGGTTGCTGTGCCGCAGCCGGGCGGCGGCGGCCTCGACCGAGGGAAAGACCTTGTTGACCGGCGACCGCGCCACCTCGTCGAGGAACTGCGTCATGCGCTCGGCCGACTGGGTGGACGAGTCGAAGAGGCCGAGCCCGTCGACGGTGACGAGCGCCACGACCTTCTCGGGACGGACCCCGGCGTACATCGAGGCGATGGTCCCGCCCATGCTGTGGCCCACCAGCCTGGCGGGGCCGATCTGGCCGAGCAGCGCGTCGAGATCGGCGAGGTAGTCGGGAAAGTGGTAGGTCTCGCCGGGGCCGCAGTGAGGCGAGAGCCCGTGGCCGCGGTGGTCGTAGGCCACGATCCAGCCATCGAGCCCCAGGGCCACGCGCGACCAGGCGCCGGCGTGGTCGAGGTAGCCGTGCAGCAGCACGGTGGGGACGCCCCCGCGCTCGCCCCACTCCAGGGCGGCGTAGTCCCGGCCCTGCAGGTGGTGGTGGGTGGGGCGCATCGCGGGCGCCCCTATCGCGGCCTGTTCGCCACCTCGCCTCCGGCCGCGCGCCAGGCTTGCCACGTTGCGACATGCAACGACGTGACTTCCTGCTCGCGGGCGCGCGCGGCGTCAGAGCACGTCGCCCCGCAAGAAGCGCCACCGCCCGAGGGCGAGGGCCAGGACCCCCACCAGGAAGGGCCATCCTAGCCCCCAGAGGGTGGTGAGCGGGGCGCCGAGGGTGACCACCGCCCAGGTGCCCACCGGCCCGAGGGCGCCCATCTCGGGGTCGATGCTGGCGAGGATGCCCACGCGCCCCGCTTGCATCGGGTTGAGGCTGGCGGTGGCGAACACCGCGAAGGGGGAGAGGTCCCAGCGCAACAGCAAGCCCAGCACGATGAAGTCGACCAGCAGCGCGCACGCCGCCCAGAGCAGGAGCGCCCGCACCAGGGCGCTCTCCGAGGATCGGCTGTAGGCGCCGATCATCATGCCGAGGGCGGCGAAGCAGAAGGCTTGCCCCGACAAGAGCGCCAGCAAGGAGGCCCAGAGTTGTGGCTCGACGGCCCGCCCGGTAACCAGCGCCACGCCGCCGAGGCAAAGGGTGGCCAGGGCCGCCGGTCCCGCGACGGCCACCAGCCGCGGCCACCACAGGGCCCGGAAGGCGGCGGGGCGATCGACGGGGAGGGTCATGTACCACTCGAGCACACCGCTGTCGCGAGCCGATGGCACGGCCTGCGCGGTGGCAAGCAGGGCGAGGAGCGGCACGAAGATGAGCGAGGCCTGCACCACACCGGCCATGACGCGGCCGTAGCCGGTGAAGCCGAGCACGTCGGACTCGCGCGTGGCCAGCACGTAGAAGAAGCCCACCATCGCCACCGCGAGGAGCACGGCGGCCACGAACCAGCGCTGCCGCAACACCGCGTGGCCTTCCAGGCGCGACAGCGGTGCCAGGATCGTGCTCATCGCCGCCCCCCGGCCAGGGCC
>VGRQ01000144.1 GCA_016875315.1 Deltaproteobacteria bacterium
CCACGCCGCAGTAACCGCAGGTTGTCCGCACCACGTTCTTGGCGTGAGGCCGGGTGTCGGTGATGGCCCCGGTGGGGCAGGTGGCGGCGCAGGCGCCGCAGCTCACGCAGCCGCTGTGGGCGAAGTCGTCGTCCCAGTACAGCCGGGCGCCTGCGCCGCGGCCGGCCACGCCGAGCACGAACTCCCCCTGGACGCTCTCGCAGGCCGACACGCAGCGCCGGCAGAGGATGCAGGCGGACAGGCCGATCTTGATGACCGGGTGGCTGGTGTCGAAAAGGCCGTGTCGCTGGTGACGGTAACGCTCGCCGGTTGCGCCCATGTCCTGCAGCGTGTGGGCAGCCTCGCCCGCCGGCCCGGCCTCGGCGAGCACCAGCTCGGCGAGATCGCGGCGGTAGGCGAGCAGCGCCGGGGTGTCGGTGCGCACCACCGCCCCCTCGCGCGCCGGCGTGGTGCAGGCCGCCACGTGCTTGCCGTCGGCCTCGACGAGGCAGGCGCGACAGTGTCCGCCCGGCGGCAGCCGCGGGTCGTGACAGAGGGTGGGCAAGGAACGCCCGGCCGCCCGGGCGGCGTCGAGCAGGGATCCGCGGGCGGGGACCGTCACGCCGTCGATGGTGATCATCCGAGCACCTCGTCACCGTGGAGTTCGAGCAGGTCGCGAATGGGCCGGGGTACCCCTTGCCCGAAGCCGCAGAGGCTGCCCATCTCCATCGTGCTGAGCAGGCGGTCGAGCGCGACCGCGTCGGGCATATCGACGATGCGGGCCGATCCCACGCGGCAGGGCGTGCAGCTGCCGCAGGACTCCGACCGCGCGAACTCGGCGAGGTGATGGAACAGGGCGCGGGGGCTCACGGTGTCGTCGAACACCACCACCCCGCCGTGGCCGAGCCCCGGGAGCGCGTCGTAGGCCAGTTCCACGTCGAAGGCTGCCTCGGGGAGCACTCGGCCGAGGGGGCCGCCCACCAGCGCCATCGTCCATCGACTGCCGGGGCGGGGGCCGCCGCAGGCCTCGTGCAGCACCCGCCGCAGGGGCGTGCCGAGCGTCACCTCCACGCAGGCGGGCTCGCGCACCGCGCCCGCCACGCAGATGGCCTTGTGACCCGCGCCGCTCTTTGCGCGGGCGATGTGCGGGATGATGGAGAGGGTCTCCACGTTCTGCACCACCGTCGGCTTGCCGAAGAGACCGGACACCGCCGGGTAGGGGGGCTTCGGGCGCGGCTCGCCGCGTTGCCCCTCGATGGCGTTGAGCAGCGCCGTTTCCTCGCCCACCACGTAGCTGCCGTGGCCGCCCACCACGTGGATGCGCATGTCGTCGAAGCGGTCCTCGGCGATCGCCGCCTCCACCGCCGCGCGCGCCTGCGGGTACTCGCCGCGGACGTACACCACGCCGCGCCTGGCGCCGATCACCCGCCCGCAGGCGCGCATGCCGGCGAGCACCGCGTGGGGGGAGCGCTCGAGCAACAGGCGATCGATCCACGAGCCGGGATCGCCCTCGTCGCCGTTGGCCACCACCCACTTCTCGGTGGCGTCCTGGGCGCGGGCCACCCTCCACTTCGCGGCGGTGGGGTAGGCCGCCCCGCCGCGCCCGCGCAGGCCCACGCCCTCGATGGCGGCGAGGATGTCGTCGCCCCCGGGCAAGTCGTCGTGGTCGGCCTCGCCGCGGCTACCCGCCAGGAGGTGGCGCAGCACCACCGGGGTGCAGGCGAGGTTCTGGAGCAGCGCCGGGTGCCCGTTGCCGGTGGCGATCGACGGGCCGGTGAGTCGCGACGGGGCCTCGTAGCAGTGGCCCACGCAGCGCACGCGCGGCAGGTGGGGGTCGATCGCGGGCGAGCCCGCGAAGTGGCAGGCGGTACCGTCGCACACGACGTCGAGCTCGTGCCCGAGCGCGTAGAAGCTCTCCACGCCGTGCCGCGGCGCCGGCGGCAGCTGCCCGTGGGTGCGCCGGAACAGGGCTCGCAGGGCGTCAGACATAGCCGTGGTTCCTCGCTCGCTCGTGGAGGGCGTCGCGGAAGCTCGGATGGGCGATGCCGATGAGCGACCGAGCGCGGTCGCGCACGCTCTTGCCGTGCAGGTCGACGCAGCCGAACTCGGTGGCGACGAAGCGGACATCGCCGCGACTGGTGACCACGCCGGCCCCGGGGGCGAGGGTGGGCACGATCCGCGAGATCGTCCCGCCCTTGGCGGTGGCGGGGAGCGCCACGATGGGACGGCCTCCTGCCGAGCGCGCCGCCCCGCGGAGGAAGTCCACCTGTCCCCCGATGCCCGAGTAGAAGCGGGTCCCGATGCTGTCGGCGTTGACCTGGCCGGTGAGGTCGATGGACAGGGCGCTGTTGACCGCGACCATCTTCGGGTGCCGCGCGATCACCGCCGGGTCGTTCACCACGTCGGAGGGTTGCATCTCCACGGCAGGGTTCTGGTCGACGAAGTCGTAGGCGCGCTGCGTGCCGAGCACGAAGCTGGTGACCGCCTTGCGGGGCCACCACGGCTTCTGCGTGCCGTTGGCCACGCCCCGCTCGATGAGCTCCACGAGGCCGTCGCCGAGCAGCTCGGTGTGGATGCCGAGGTTGCGCCGGTCGGTGAGGCGGCGAAGCACCGCGTCGGGGATGGCGCCGATGCCCGCTTGAATGGTGCTGCCGTCGTCGACCAGCGCGGCCACGTGGTCGGCGATCCGGGCCACCACGGCGGGCTCGTCGACCTCCGGCGCGTGGACGGGCAGGGGGTGATCGACCGCCACCATCGCGTGAAGTCGCGACACGTGAATGAAGCTATCGCCGAAGGTGCGCGGCATCCGCGGGTTCACCTCGGCGATCACCAGGGGCGCGTTGTCGACGGCCGACCGCATGACGTCCACGGTCACCCCCATCGAGCACCACCCCCGGGCGTCGGGCGGCGACACCTGGACAAGCGCCGCGTCGAGGGGGAGGGGACCCCCTGGGCGGAACAGCGCCGGCACCTCCGAGAGAAACACCGGGGTGTAATCGGCACGTTGCTCGGCCACCGCCGCCCGGACCGCGGGCCCGATGAACAGGGCGTTCACCCTGAGGTGGCCCGCCAGTTCCGGGCGGACGAGGGCCTCGCTCCCGAAGGAGAGCACCTGCACCACTTCCAGCCCGGAGAAACGAGGCCCGGCCTCGCCCAGGGCTCGCACGAGCTCGCGCGGCTCGCCGGCGTTGGCGCCGATGGCCACGCGCCCGGTCGCGGGGAGCAGGGCGATCGCCTGCGCTGGGGTCAATGCACCACCAGCACCGGGACCGGGGCGCGAGCCACCACGCGCTCGGCCACGCTGCCGAGGAGCAGGTGCGGCAGTCCCGTGCGACCGGTGGTGCCGATGCAGACGAGGTCGGCCTGTCGCGCTGCCGCCTCCTCGTTGACGCTGTCGGCGATCGGCCCGGTGACGACGACGATCTCGTAGGGCACGTCGTCGGGAACCTCTTCCTTGGCGGCGCGTTCCAGGCCGTGCCGCGCCTCGGTCTCCAGCTCCTGCTGGTAGCGGAGGATGAGCTCGGGGTCGAAGGCCGCCCAGCCGGGAACGTCGGCCGCCAGCGCCGAGACGTGCGGCAGGATCACGTGAATCAAGGTGATGCGTGCCTTGCCGTGGCGCGCGAGGCCGATGGCCGTCCGGAGCGCGTGTAGCGAGGGCTTCGAGAAGTCGACGGGGACGACGATGTGCTTGAACGGCATGGGCATGCTCCTGATCGCACAGGGGAGGAGCAGGAAGCGTGCCACGCGGGACCAGAGCTTGAACTAGGATCTCGTAGCCCTCGCGTGCGAAATCACACGCAAACGGCTGTGCGAAATCGCCCGCCTACCGGCGCGGGCGCATCGCGCCGAACACCTGCTTCACCGCCTCGCGCGGATACTCGGTGTAACGGCTGAACTCCTGGCCGGCGCGGAGCCACTCGCCGCCATCGAGCACCACGCACTCGCCGGTCATGTAGGCGGCGCCCGGCGACATCACGTAGGCGGCGAGGTCGGCCAGCTCCTCGGGCTTGCCGAAGCGCCCGAGCGGGATCTGCTTCTTGGCTTGCTCCTCGATGTCGCCGGCCATCAGCCGCGAGAAGGCGCCCTCGGTGGGGAAGGGACCCGGGGCGATGGCGTTGTTGCGGATGCCGTAGCAGGCCCACTCGACGGCGAGGGAGCGCGTCATCGCCAGCACCCCGGCCTTGGCGCAGGCGCTTGGCAGCACGAAGGCCGAGCCCATCCAGGCGTAGGTGGTGACGATCGACAACATCGTGCCGCCGGTGCCGCGCTCGATCATGCGCTTGCCCACGTCTTGCGTGGCGTGGAAGGTGCCGTGGAGCACGATGCGCACCACGCTGTCGAAGGCGTTGGGCGACAGGTCTTCCGCGGCCGAGAGGAAGTTGCCGGCCGCGTTGTTCACCAGCCCGTTCACCGGGCCGATCGCGGCCTCGATCGCGTCGATGGCGAGGTGTACCGCGTGGGGATCGCGCACGTCGGCGCTGGCACACGCGGCGGTGCCGCCCGCGCGCTGGATCGCGGCGACCGTCTCCTCCAGCGGCTCCACCCGGCGGCCGAGCACGCCCACGCGGGCACCCAGCGCCGCGAAGCGCTCGGCCATGGCGCGGCCGAGGCCCGAGCCGCCGCCGGTGACGAGGATGGTCTGGGTGGCGAGGAGGTCGGGCTGGAACATGGCCCGGGAGCTATCGCGAGCTAGGTAGCCCCGCGATGCTGACCCTCGTTACCCCCCACGCCGGCGCCGCGCCGGGCTCGGGCATCCCGTTCTACAGCCCCGAGTGCCACGCCGAGCTGCCCGCTCGTTTCGACGACTGGCACGAGCGGGGCGCCGAGATCGCGGCGGCCGCGTGCGCCCGGGCCCTCGGCGTCGAGGTTTTCGCCGCCGACCTGCCCCGCGACGTGCTCGACCTCGGGCGCCCGTTCCTGGAGCGCCCGCCCGAGGTGGAAACTCTCTTCGGCAAGAGCGCGGTCGACAAGTGGAGCCGCTCGCGGCTGGTCGACGGCGGCGCCGCCGCGCTGCGCGCCCGCTACTACGCCCGGCTCGCGGCCCTCCGCGACGCGAGTCGCGACAGTGTCGTGATGGTGGAGGTCCACGAGTACGGCAAGAAGGGATCGAGCTACGACCAGGCCTCGAGCTCGCGTCGGCCCACCCGGCGCCCCGAGTGCGCCATCATCCCCGGCGCCCCCTGGAACACCTCCGACCTCTCGCAGCTCATGGGCCTCGAGCGCCTGCTGCCCGGTTCCCTCTCGGGCAATCGCGCCGCCCTCGACCTCGCGGTGCAGAACGCGGTGTACCCGGCCTTCGTCCCCGGGCCGAGCCCGTACCCGTCCCGGTCGCCCTGGGCGGTGTCGTCGCGCTTCGTGGCGGGGCGGTTCTTCCGCTGGGCCGGGCGGCAGGGCCTGCTCCCCGCCGACACCGCGTCGCGGCTCGAAGACGCCGCCTGGGGCGACCCGCTCACCGCCGCGTGGCTCGATCTCCCTGGCGCGGGCGAGTTCGCCGCCCGCGTGAACGACTGGGCCGCCGACGAGGGCAACGACTGGGCCGATGCCTTCGCGCGCGAGGGTGGCACCGCCGCGCTGGTGGTGGAGCTGCGACTCGACCAGCGCGAGCGCGCCGCGGGCTTCGGCGAGTGCCTCGCCGTCGGGCTCCGGGCCTACCTCTCGGGCCGCGCGGCGGGATAGACGGGCGCCCCTTTCCCGGAGCACTCGTGAGCATCTCCCGCATCGGCGTCGTGGGCGCCGGCCAGATGGGCAACGGCATCGCGCAGGTGGCCGCCGCCGCGCACTACTTCGTCACCTGTACCGACGTGAGCGAGGCCGCCATCGACCGGGGCCAGCGCACCGTGGCCGACTCGCTCGGCCGCCTCGTCAAGAAGGAGAAGATCTCCGCGCAGGAAGCCGACGCCATCGCCCGCCGCATCACCTGGTCTACCGACATCGCCGCGCACGGCGAGAGCGACCTCGTGGTCGAGGCCGCCACCGAGAACGTGGAACTGAAGTACCGGATCTTCGAGTCGCTGAGCAAGAACGCCGGGAGCGGCGCGATCCTCGCCAGCAACACCTCGTCGATCAGCATCACCGCCATCGCCGCGCACACCGACCGCCCCGACCGGGTGATCGGCATGCACTTCATGAACCCGGTGCCGCTGATGCAGCTGGTGGAGATCATCCGGGGCCTCGCCACCACCGACGAGACCTACGGCGAGGTGAAGTTCGCCGCCGAGAAGATGGGCAAGACCACCGTGCTCGGTCGCGACATGCCCGGCTTCATCGTCAACCGGGTGCTCATGCCCTACATCAACGAGGCGGTCTACGCGCTCTACGAGGGCATCGGCAGCGTGGAAGACATCGACACCGCGATGAAGCTCGGCACCAACGTGCCGATGGGCCCGCTCACCCTGGCCGACTTCATCGGCCTCGACACCTGCCTCGCCATCATGCAGGTGCTGCAAGACGGCCTCGGCGACAGCAAGTACCGGCCCTGTCCCCTGTTGCGGAAGTACGTGGAGGCGGGGTGGCTCGGTCGCAAGTCGGGCCGCGGCTTCTACAACTACGGGGCGAAGTGATGTCGGTGATGAAGGCCCAGCACCGCCTCTCGCTGGTCCAGTCCGACCGGTGCGGCGAGGTGCTCGTCCTCACCCTCGATCGTCCGCCGGTCAACGCGCTCAATCGCGAGGTCCTCGCCGACCTCGCGGCGGCGCTCGATCAGCTCGGCGACGCGCGCGCCGTGGTGATCACCGGCGGCGGCGGCAAGGCCTTCGTGGCCGGCGCCGACATCGCGGCGATGAAAGACCTCGACCCGGTCACGGCCATGAGCTTCGCCGCCGAGGGACAGGCGGTGCTCGACCGCCTCGAGGCGCTCCCGGTGCCGGTGATCGCCGCGGTCAACGGTTTCGCGCTCGGTGGCGGCTGCGAGCTGGCGATGGCCTGCGACATCATCCTCGCCGCGCCCGGCGCCCAGTTCGGCCAGCCCGAGGTGAAGCTCGGGGTGATCCCCGGCTTCGGCGGCACGCAGCGCCTCGTGCGTCGCGTGGGCTCGCAACGGGCGCGCGAGCTCTGTTTCACCGGGCGCGTGGTGAAGGCCGACGAGGCGGTGGCCATCGGCCTGGCGCTGAAGGTGTGCGACGACGTGGTGGCCGAGGCGCTGGCGATGGCCGAGGCCATCGCGAAGAACGGCCCGGTGGCGGTGCGCCTGTGCAAGCGCGCGATTCTCGATGGCGACGGGCTGCCCCTGGGCGCGGCATTGGTGGCGGAGCGGCAGCTCTTCGGGCTCTGTTTCGCCACCGCCGACCAGCGCGAGGGAATGGCGGCCTTCCTCGAGAAGCGCAAGCCGAACTTCACGGGTGCTTAGCCTACTCTTGGCATGCGAGCCTTCCGCCGCCGAGCGGCTGGCGGCGGCCGAGGTCGCGACCGACATCGACACGGCGCTGGCGGCCTGTCCCGACGCGCCCTGCATGGCCGCCGCGGTGGCCCGGCTCGGCACCTGGGAACGGTGCGCGTCGATCCCCGATCCCTGGGACGACGAGTGCCGCTTCTGGCAGGCCGAGGCGGTGGAGCGGGGAGGGGACGCGGCCGGCGCGCTGGACCTCTGTCGCGACACTGCCTTCCACATGGGCTGCGCGACCCACGTCCTGGGACAGGCAGCGAGGCGTGCCGAGGGCATCGACGCCGCCGCATCGACCTGGGACGAGCTGCGGCCCCGCACCGACCCCAAGCTGGGATTCAGCTACTGGCGCGCGTGGTGGCGCATGGGCATCGACCGCGGGTCGGCGCCGGGCATCGAGGCCTGTCGCGACATGACCTGCAGGAAGGCGGCGGAGCGGGAGATCGAGGCCACGGTGCACCAGCTGGGCATTCCCTGCGGCGCGGATCGTCCCGCGCCGGGCTGGATCGCCGAGGGCTCCGCGGCGTCGTCCGCCGCGTGGTCCACCTCGGTCGAAGGCCTGTGTACCCGGGGCGAGCCAGGGGTGCCGATCAAGCTGGAAGGGCCTGGGCGCCCGCGATAGCCGGCTTCCCCTCCCGAGGCCACGGTGTTCGAGCTCCCCGAAGACGTCCAGCAAGTGCAGTCCCTGGCCCGCGAGTTCGCTCGCGAGTCGGTGCTCCCCGGCGCCCAGGCGCGCGACCACGCCCACGCCTTCCCGGCCGAGCTCGTCCAGCAGCTCGGCGAGATGGGCTTCCTGGGCATGTTCGTCCCCGAGCAGTACGGCGGGGCCGGCATGTCCACCCTGGCCTACGTCGTGGCGCTGGAGGAGATCTGCTACGCCGACGCCTCGGTCGGCGTCACCATGAGCGTCAACAACTCGCTCGTCTGCTGGCCGATCCTCGCCTTCGGCAACGAGGCGCAGAAGCAGAAGTACCTGCCCGACCTCGCCAGCGGCCGCAAGCTCGGTTGCTACGCGCTCACCGAGCCCAACGCGGGCTCCGACGCGGGCGCCCAGCGCACCAAGGCCACGCCGGTGGAGGGCGGCTATCGGCTTTCTGGCAACAAGATCTGGATCACCAACGCGCCGAAGGCGCAGGTGTGCGTGGCCTACGGCAACCTCGCCCCCGAGGAGCGCCACCGCGGGGTGTGCGCCTTCATCCTCGAGTCGCACTGGGAGGGCTACGGCGTGGGCAAGGCCGAGGAGAAGCTGGGCATCACCTCGTCGGCCACCAGCGAGATGGTGTTCGACAACCTCTTCGTGCCGAGCGCCAACCTGCTCAACGCCGAGCGCAAGGGCTTCACCGTGGCGATGGCCACGCTCGACGGCGGCCGCATCGGCATCGCCGCCCAGGCCCTCGGCATCGCCCAGCGCGCCTTCGACCTCGCGGTGGCGCACGCCAAGCAGCGCGAGGCCTTCGGCAAGCCCATCGCCGCCAACCAGGCCATCCAGTGGATGGTGGCCGACATGGCCACGCGCATCGAGGCGGCGCGCTTGCTCACCTGGCGCGCCGCTGTCTACAAGGACGGCGCCGACAAGGCGCGTGCCTCGCACTACTGCTCGATGGCCAAGCTCGCCGCCTCGGAGACCGCGAACTTCTGCGCCGACCGCGCGCTGCAGATCCACGGCGGCTACGGCTACAGCAAGGAGTACGAGGTGGAGCGCCTCTTCCGCGACGCCCGCATCACCACCCTCTACGAGGGCACCAGCGAGATCCAGCGGCTGGTTATCGCTCGCAACTACCTGGGGTGATCGAATGGACCGTCGCATCCGCGTGCTGGTGGCGAAGCCCGGCCTCGATGGACACGACCGGGGTGCCAAGGTGGTCGCCCGGGGGCTGCGCGATGCCGGGATGGAGGTGATCTACACCGGGCTGCACCGCACCCCGGAGCAGATCGTCCGCGCCGCTGTCGACGAAGACGCCGATGTCGTGGGGCTTTCCGTGCTCTCCGGGGCCCACGATCGCCTGCTCCCCGAGGTGGTGGCCGGCCTGCGCGCGATGGGGCGCGGCGACGCCCTGGTGCTCGCCGGGGGCATCATCCCGGAGGCCGATGTCCCAGCGCTCCACTTGGCCGGCGTGGCCATGGTCTTCGGGCCGGGCACGCCCATGGCCGACATCGTTGCCTACATCCGCGCAAACGTTCGTTCGATCGACGAGTAGGGGCTTGCCGCCGCGCTAGGCCCGGTGTAGGCAAGTGGTGGGAACAGGCGCTTGAAGGGAGGGTCGACCACCTCAGGCGGGGCGGAGGCGTGCCTCCCCCCGGCGATGCTCGCGAAGACCGCGCGAGAGCTACTGGGGGAGCGCCCGCTGCCGAAGATGCTTCAATCGCGACCTGTCGTGTTCGTTCTCGGGCCGCCCGAGGCAGGAAAGAGCACGGTTGCCGAGCGTTTGTTGCGCGGTGTCGAGTTGAAGCGTTGCGACGCTGAGTGCCTGCGACAGGCGCTGAACAAGGCGGCGCGCAACCGTCGCTGGTGCGAAGAAACACGGGAGATCCCCGGGCTCTGGCTCGACGCCGTCGACTGCCTGCATGGCCGCTACGGCGCCATCGAGCTCCTCGGGCGCCTGCTCGCCGAGCGCGCCGCCGCCGGCCGCCGCACGGTGCTGTGCCAGGGCCCGGCCGACACCTCGGTCAGCCTGCTCTACCCGAAGCTCGCCCCGGAGCTGGGCGCCACCGTGCTCCTGCGTTTCCCCGTGGGTCGCGGGCGCCGCCGCTACGTGGCGGAGCGGTGTCGGCAACGCGGCGTCGACCCGAGCCTCGCCGCGCCGGCCGTGGTGCTGGAGCCCTGGAGCTACGCGCGGGCCGACGCGTACATCA
>VGRQ01000145.1 GCA_016875315.1 Deltaproteobacteria bacterium
GCCGGGGCCACGCCATCCCCGCCGACCTCCCCCCGGTGGAGGCGGCAGCGTGGCTGCGCTCTCGCGACCCGGCTGCCGCCGCCCCCTACGAGGCGCTGGCGTGGTCGGTCTACCGCGCCCGCTACGGCGGAGATCGCCTCGATGCCGACGCGATCTCGGCGCAGCTCCGCGAGATTCGTACCGCCCCGCGCTCAACTTCCGGAGCGCCCGTCCGATAGCGGCGGCATGGCTTCCTTGCTCGCGCTCCTCATCGCCACCTCGCCGTGCGCCGAGGCCGCCCGCATCAAGGACATCGCCTCGGTGTACGGGATCCGCGAGAACGCGCTCACCGGCTTCGGGCTGGTGGTGGGCCTCAACCGCACCGGTGACAGCGCGCAGAACTCGGCCGCCATCCGTGCCCTGAGCAACCGCCTGCAGGGCCTGGGCATGACGCTGTCCGACGACGACATCAAGTCGCGCAACGTGGCGGTGGTCATGGTCACGGCGAAGCTGCCGCCCGGCGCCCGCCCCGGCCAGCGTATCGACGTGACGGTGGCGAGCACGGGCGACGCCCGCTCGCTCGAGGGTGGCGTGCTCCTGCTCACCACGCTTGTCGCCGCCAACCTCGAGGACTACGGCACTGCCCAGGGCCCGGTGACGGTAGGGGGCTACTCGGTGATGTCGGGCGGCAACCAGACGGTGAAGAACCACCCCACCGTGGGCATCGTCACCCGGGGCGGCATGGTGGAGCGCGAGGTGCCCAACCAGCTCAACCTCAGCGAGCAGGGCAGCTTCGAGTTCGTGCTCAACGAGCCCGACCTCACCAACGCCGCGCGCCTCGCCACCGTGGTCAACGCGCGCTTCGGCGACGACACCGCCATCGCCGTCGACCAGGGCCTGGTGCGCATGCTCGTCCCCGACAGCTATCTGGGGCGACAGGCCGAGTTCCTCGCCACCGCCGAGGCGCTCGACGTGGCGCTCGACCACGTGGCGCGCGTCGTCGTCAACGAGCGCACCGGCACCGTGGTGATGGGCGCCGACATCCTCTTGTCGCCGGTGGCGGTGGCCCACGGCAGCCTGTCCATCGAGGTGAGCCACCGGGTCGACGCGAGCCAGCCCAACATGCTCGCGGCCGGGCAGACCGCCCTCATCGAGAACACCAACGTCGCCGTCCGCGAGGAGTCCGGCGAGGTGACGCTCCTGCGCGGCGCCACCGTCGGCGACGTGGTGGGCGCGCTCAACGCGATGGGCGTGACACCCCGCGATCTCATCGTCATCCTCCAGTCCATGCGCGCGGCCGGCGGCCTGCACGCGGAGATCGAGGTGATGTGATGGGGGTCGACGCGCTCTCCAGCCTCGCCCGCATCACCGGCCCCGACGGTCGCATCGCCGACAAGGGCGCCGAGGCCGCCGAGGAGTTCGAGGCCTACATGGTGACGATGCTCGCGCGCGAGCTGCGCTCGTCGGTGGAGACCTTCTCCACCGGCGTGATGGGCACCTTCGGCGACCTCTTCGACCAGGAGGTCGGGCGCCGGGTGGCCGAGACCGGCGGTTTCGGGCTGCAAGACGCCATCGCCCACGCGCTGGAACAGCGGGGGCAGCCGCGCCCCGCCCTGCCGTCCGCGCCGTCCGCGCCCGGGGACGCCCCCGCGCTGGTGGAAGGCCTGTCCCGCGTGACCAGCCGTTTCGGCCTCCGCGCCGACCCCTTCACCGGGGCGCACCGCGAGCACCACGGCATCGACATCGCTGCCCCGGCGGGGAGCCCCATCCGCGCTGCCGCCGAGGGCGTGGTGCGCTACGCCGGGAAGCGCGGCGGCTACGGCAACGTCGTCATCCTGCAGCACGCCGACGGCACCGAGACCCGCTACGCCCACTGTCGCGACCTGAATGTGAATGCTGGCGAGCGGGTGGAGCAAGGCGCCACGGTGGCCACCGTGGGCTCGACGGGTCGTTCCACGGGACCGCATCTCCACTTCGAGGTGCGTCGTGATGGAAAGGTGCTCGACCCGGGAGAGTGGCTGTCCCGCGAAAAAACCGCTCAAGTGATCGACACCCCGACCGAATCGGCTCCCGAGAGGTGAGTCGTGAAGGTCCAGTCCTCGACAATCGCCCCCGCCGCCCCGCTCACCTACAGTCGCGTGTCGCGCCCGGCGGCGAGCCCGGCCCCCTCGGGCGCGGTGAGCGTCGACGCTAGCCCCTTCCTCGCCGAGCTGGGCGCCGCCGCCCGCGCCAACCCGCACGGTGACATCCGCGCCGACGTGGTGGCCCAGGCCAAGGCCGACATCGCCAGCGGTCGCCTCGGCGGTGCCGAGGACATCGAGCGCACCATCGACGGCTTCCTCATGGAACTCGGGTGAACCCCCTCGACGCGCTGCTCGCGGCCGCCGAGGCTCAGGTGGCCGCCGCCCGGACCGCCAACGCCGGCGCGCTGGCCGCTGCCACCGAGGCTCGCGTGGCCGCGATGGCGGCCCTCGACGTCGATGCCATCCGGCGCGACCCCGTCGCCCGGCAGGCCGCGGCCGACGTGGCCCGCAAGGTGCGCGCCCTCGACCTGCGACTGCGCGCCTGCGGCGACACGGTTCTCGCGGCCTTCGGCAGCGTCGACCGCCAGGCTGCGCCCGCCACCTACGGCCGTCGCGGCCAGTACCGGGGGGCCTAGGTGGGCCTCCTCGACGCGCTCAATACCGGCGCCCGCGGCCTCGCCGTCGCGAGCGCCGGCATCAACGTCACCACGCAGAACGTGACGGGCGCCGGCACGGAGGGCTACTCCCGCCGCAGCCTGCGCACCTCGCAGCTCGACCCGGTCAACCAGCGGGGGCTGTGGATCGGGCAGGGAGCCACGGCCTCGTCGGTCGCGCGAAGCGCGGATCGGCTGCTTGGCGTGCGGCTGGTGGAGGCCACGGGCGCCGAGGGCGCCGCGACCACGCTCAACGACAGCCTGAGAGTTGTCGAGAGCTGGTTCGGAACCGGGGCGACCACGGGGCTTGCCGAGGCCCTGGACGGCTGGTTCGACGCGCTGGGCCAGGCCACCGCCGACCCCTCCGACCCCTCGCTGAGGCGATCGGTGGTCACCGCTGCCGAGGGGCTCGCCACCGTGGTGTCGCGCATCGCGACCGGGCTCGACGAGAGCGTCAGCACCTTCGAGGAGCAGCTCAGTAGCGGCATCGACGAGGTGAACGCCATGCTCGCCGAGGTGGCCTCGCTCAATGCCGCCATCGGCAAGTCGGGCGCCACCACCGGCCCGGCCGACCTGCTCGACCGTCGCGACCAGCTCATCGTGGAGCTGGCGAGCCGCTGCGGCGCCACCGCCGAGTTGCGCGCCGACGGCCAGGCGGTGGTCATGGTCGGCGGCCACGCCGTGGTGTCCGGTCCCGAGGCGCGGTCGCTCGTCGCGGCCACCGACGACGAGGGCCGCGTGGCGGTATACGTCAGCGTCGACGACGGCGAGCTCGACGTCACGTCGGTCCTCGGTGGCCAGATGGGGGGCCTCGTCAGCGCCCGCGAGCTGGCCGAGGGCTGGATCGAGGATCTCGACGAGTTCGCCTACAACTTCGCCACCGCGGTGAACACCCAGCATGCGCTCGGCTACGACACCAGCGGCACCGCCGGTGGCGACCTGTTCCTCGCGCCGAGCGCCACCGCCGGGGCGGCGATGGCAATGGCCGTCGACCCCGACGTGGCGGACGACGCCGACCTGCTCGCCTTCGCCGGCGCGGCCACCGCGCTCGCGGGCGACGGCGACAACCTCGAGGCCATGCTCGAACTCGAAGACGACACCAGCAGCTTTGGCGGGCGCACCGCGCGCGCGGTGTTGTCCGGCGTGGTGGCTGACGTCGGCTCGGCGGTGGCCGGCGCCGAGGCCGAGGCCGAGGCCGAGTCGGCCCGCCTCTCTGACCTCGAGACCTTGCGCGACTCGATCTCCGGCGTCGACACCGACGAGGAGGCCACGCACCTGCTGGAATACCAGGCCGCCTACCGCGCCGCCGCGCGCGTGGTGAGCGCCGCCGACGAGCTGCTCCGGCAGCTCCTGGCCATCGGAGGCTAGGGATGCGCGTCACCCAGTCCGGAACGTGGACGATGGTCCGCGCCAACCTCAGCTCCATCCTGTCCGACACCCGGCGGGTGGAAGAGCAGGCGGTGACCGGACTGCTCATGAACCGCGCCTCCGATGCGCCCGAGCTGCGCGCGCAGGTCGACGCGCTCTCCGCCGCCGTGGCCGACCAGTCGGTCTACGAGCGCAACGCCACGCAGGCGATGTCGGCGCTCGACACGATGGACAGTGCTCTCTCCCGCGCCCACGACGCGCTCGCGCGCGCGAGAGAGATCGCCTTGCAGATGGCGGGCGACACCGTGTCGGCCGAGGAGCGGGCCCTCGCGGCCGAGGAGATCGACGCGCTGCGATCCACGATCATCGACGCGGCCAACGCGGAGTACGGCGGGCGCTACCTCTTCGCGGGCACCGCCTACGACGCGCTCGCCTTCGACGAGGACGGCAACTACGCCGGTAGTACCGACGAGCCTTCCGCGCGCGTGGGCGAGAACACCTGGGTGGCCACCGGTCGCGACGGCTCGGCGGTCTTTACCGGGGGTATCGACGTCTTCGCCGCGCTGGCCGACCTGCAGGCCGCGCTGGAGAGCGACGACGACACCGGCGTGTCCGACGGCATCACCGATATCGACACCGGCCTGGAGCAGCTGGTGACGGCGCGCGCCGAGATCGGCAACACCACCAACGTGGCGGAAGACGCGCTGTCGCTCTCGGAGTCGCTCAGCGCCGAGTTCCAGACGCGGCTCGACGACCTCGCCGCCGCCGACCCGGCCGAGACCTACACCAAGCTCAGCGAGCTGCGCAGCGCCTACAGCACGGCCCTGCAGGTGGCCGCCAGCGGCAAGAAACAGAGTCTCTTCGACCTATTGTAGGCCCAGCGCCCAGCGGCGATCGACGCCCCTGGGCGCGCGCATTTTTGGCCCCGCGGATCGAAATGTTCGAAAAAGGTCACGAGGCCCCTCATGGCCCGCGCCGCCCGATCCGTCTCTGGAAGCGGGACCGCAGCGCGCGGCCCCACAACAAGGCAGCCAAGGCTGCATCACCCAGTGGGAGAATGACCATGGCACTCACCGTCAACACCAACACCGCCGCCAACCGGGCGATGACCCAGCTCGGCAAGACCGGGCGCGCCCTCAACGGCTCCTTCGCTCGCATCTCGAGCGGCCTCCGCATCGGCAAGGCTGCCGACGACGCGGCCGGCCTCGGCGTGGCCGAGAACCTCAAGGTCGCCTTCAGGTCGGCCAAGGTGGCGCAGCGCAACGTCGGCGACGGCATCTCGATGATCTCGGTGGCGGAAGGCGCCACCAGCGAGGTGGCCAGCATCCTCGGCCGCATGCGCGAACTCGCGGTGCAGAGCGCCTCGGAGACGCTCGGCGACGACGAGCGCGCCTACATCCAGGACGAGTACGTGGCCCTGGCGCAGGAAGTCGATCGCATCGCCTCCACCACCGAGTTCAACGGCCAGGCCCTCACCGACGGCTCCACCACCACCTTCGGCGTGCAGGTCGGCATCAACAACACCGCGAACGACCAGGTGGACATCACCATGGGCGACCTCACGGCGGCCACCCTCGGCGTGGACAGCGGCACCCTCGACATGAGCACCTCCGCCGGCGCGTCGTCCGCCATCACCGGCATCGACGCGGCCATCGAGGCGGTCAGCGGCTACCGTTCCGACTACGGTGCCGCCGAGAACCGGCTGAGCAGCGCGCTGAACAACCTCGAGACCTTCGCCGAGAACACGGCGGCGGCCGAGAGCCAGATCCGCGACGCCGACTTCGGCTACGAGTCCGCGGAGCTCGCCAAGAACCAGGTGCTCCAGCAGGCCGGCGTGGCGGTCCTCGCCCAGGCCAAGAGCATGACCCAGAACGTGATCTCGCTCATCCAGTAGCTCGATCCTGACTCACCCGGCGGTCCGCGAGGGCCGCCGGGTCTGTCTTTTTTGGGCCAGGCGCGAAAATCCCTCAACCGTCTCTCCGTGCTGCCGAACAGGAAGCTGCCAGCCTTGGAGAGATCAAATGGCAATCACCGTCAACACCAACACGGCGGCCAACTCAGCGCTCACCAAGCTGAGCGAGACGTCCCGCCGCCTCAACAAGTCCTTCGAGCGCATCTCGTCCGGTCTCCGCATCGCCCGCGCCGCGGACGACGCTGCCGGACTCGGCGTCGCGGAGAACCTCAAGGTCGCCGCTTCCTCGGCGAAGGTCGCCGCCCGCAACATCGGCGACGGCATCTCGATGATCGCGGTGGCGGAAGGGGCTTCCGCCGAGGTGACCAGCATCCTCGGCCGCATGCGCGAGCTCGCGGTGCAGAGCGCCTCGGAAACCCTCGGCGACGACGAGCGGCAGTACATCCAGGACGAGTACGTGGCGCTCGCGCAGGAGGTGGATCGCATCGCGAACACCACCGAGTTCAACGGCGCCCCGCTCGCCGACGGCACCACGACCACCATCTCGGTGCAGGTGGGCATCCACGCCACCGCCAACGACGTGGTCGACATCACCATGGGCGACCTGCGCGCCACCACGCTGGGCGTCGACAGCGGTTCGCTCGACCTGAGCACCTCCGCGGGGGCGTCTGCCGCCCTCGACGTGCTCGACGCTGCCGTGGAGTCCGTCTCGTCCTACCGCTCGCTGATGGGCGCCGGAGAGAACCGGCTCAACAGCGCGCTCAACAACCTCGAGGTCTTCATCGAGAACACCAAGGCCGCCGAGAGCCAGATCCGCGACGCGGACTTCGGCGAGGAGTCGGCCGAGCTGTCCAAGATGCAGGTCCTACAACAGGCGGGCGTGGCGGTCCTCGCCCAGGCCAAGCAACTGCCGCAGTCGGTCACCCAGCTCCTCCAGAGCTAGTCCGACCCTCGCTGACCAATCGCCCCGCCTCCACGGCTCGCCGTGGGGGCGGGTGCGTTTCTCCGCTGGTCGTCCCTGGATCACAAGCCTAGTTCCCCTACAGTTTTCGCGTCCCCCAGCCGATCCAGAGTCCGAGGTCTCAGGCCGTGCCCATCACCGTTGGCGGTATCGTCTCCGGCATCGACACCGACAGCTTGATCGACAAGCTGGTCGAGGCGGCGAGCGTACCGATGACGGTGATGGAGGAGGACGTCGACGAGCTCGAGGACCTCGACGACGCCTACGACGAGCTGTCGGAGCTCATCGAGGCCGCGAAGACGGCGCTCGAGGCCATCGACAGCACCGCCGACATGAGGGCCGCGACCGGCACCAGCTCCGACGAGGACGCGGTGGCGGTGACCACCGATGGCACGGCGGTGACCGGACGCTACCAGATCGAGGTGAGCCAGCTTGCTGCCTCCGAGACCGAGGTGTCGCAGGCCTACAGCGACAAGGACAGCACCGGGGTGATCCCCGAGGGTACCCTGTCGATCACCTACGCCGGCACCACCACCTCGCTCACCATCGACAGCACCAACTCCTCGCTGTCCGATCTTGCCGACCTCATCAACGAGAGCATCAGCGGCGTGGCGGCGTACATCATGGACACCGGCGACGCCACGTCGCCCTATCGACTGGTGATCGCCGGACTCGACACCGGCGCCGACAACACCATCACCGTCGACACCAGCGGACTCACCGGCACGTCGGGCACCGTCCCCAGCTTCACCGAGACGAGCACCGCCACCGACGCCACGCTCACCGTCAACGGCATCACCATCACCCATCCCGACAACGACGTCGATGGCGTGGTCGAGGGCATCACCTTCAACATCAACGAGGTCACGACCTCGGCGGTGACCATCAACGTCGAGACCGACATCGACACCACGGTGGCGAACATCCAGAGCTTCGTCGATGCCTACAACGCGATGCGCAAGTACATCAACACGCACCGCGCCTACGACAGCGAGAACAGCATCAAGGGCGAGTTCGTGGGGGAGAGCCTCGTCGTCAACATGATGCGCTCGATGCAGACCGCCATCTCGAGCGCGTACACCACGGGCAGCACCTACACCTCGCTCGCGTCGATCGGCTTCGAGACCCAGCAAGACGGCACCATCGAGCTCGACACCGAGGCGCTCGAGGAAGCGCTGGAGGCCTCGCCCGGCGAGGTGGGCCAGCTGTTCGAGACGGACAGCGGCGGATTCGGCGACGCGTTCAAGGCGCTCGTCGAGATGTACGCCGACGAGGACGAGGGCTTCATCGCCACGCGACAAGAGGCCATCAACGACCAGATCGACGTGCTCGAGGAGGACATCGAGGACTTCGAGGAGCGGATGGCCGCCTACGAGGAACGGCTGGCGGCGCAATTCCTCGCCATGGAGCTCGCGATGGCCGAGATGCAGGACGCCGCTGCTCAGCTCGAGGCACTTTTGCCTTCAACCAGCAGCAACGATGACGATGACTAGGGGAGGCCACGATGAACGCGATCGCACAGTACCGCAGCAACCGAGTCCACGGCGCCACCCCGGGTGAGCTGGTGGTCTTGCTCCTCGAGACCGCCGGCACGCGACTCGACGCCGCCCGTGAGCACATGGAGGCGGGCCGCCGCATGGCCTGGATCGCCGAGCTGGCCAAGGTTCGCCCCATCTACCTCGAGCTGATGCTGGCGCTCGACCACGGCACCGCGCCGGAGCTCACCAGGAACCTGCATGTCACCTACGCCTGGGCCATCCAGCGCCTCGGCGAGGTTGGGAAGACGGGCGACCTGGGCGGCACGGAGGCCCTGCTGCGCGTCAACAACACCCTGCTCGATGCGTTCCGCCAGGTGGTGATCGCCAGTGCCGAGTCCGAGGCCGAGGCCGCGCCGTGAGCGACGCCGTCGAGAGCCTCGTCGCTCGGATCGACCATCTCGCGTGGTCGTGGACGCAGGGGGCGCGTGTCCGGCCGGCCGAACTCAAGCGGCTGGTCGAGGAGGTACACGCGCTTGCCTCGTCCTCGCCGCCGGATGTCGTGGAGCGGCTCGTCGGCCGCGTCCGGCACCTCTCGGACGCGCTGCTCCGCGCTCGCTCGCGCGCCGAGAGCGAGCTCGCCGCGATCCCGGCGCGCCGCCGGGCCATCCGCGCCCAGCTCCAGCCGAAATTCGTCGCGCCCGGCACCCGCCTGCGGAAACGAGCCTAGGGAGGCCTCATGTTGCTGTTCGCCTGTGCCATGGCCGCCGAGCCCGCCATCACCGAGGTGGCTGTGGGTCTCGCCGCGAGCGGCGAGGCCGTGTTCCAGGACGGACTCAAGCGGGTGTACGAGGACATCGGCGGCAGCCTCGGCGGCGAGCTGGTGGTGTCGGCGCGCACGCGCTGGCCGGTGGAAGTCACGTTCGAGGGTGGCTTTCGAGAGTTGGAAGGTATCCGCGCCGGAGGCACCGCCGGCACCGCCCTGTGGTACGCGCCGGTGAGCGCTCTGCTCTCGGCCCGCTATGACGCCGGGCAGGTGGCGCTCCTCGCGGGCGCGGGCCCGTCCTGGGTGCTCTACGGCGAGAGCACGGGGGAGGTGATCGACACCGACCGTTCCGACAGTGGGGCGCGGCCCGGCGTGCTGTTCGAGGCGAGCGGACGCTGGCACACGGACTGGGTGCGTCCCACGCTGCACCACCCTGACCAGGGGCCTCGCGGTGTCGACGTGTTCGTGTCACTCGGCTATCGCTACAGCGACGTCAACGACGCGGCGCGCGAGGCCAACACCTGCATGGAAGCCCCCTGCGGCATCGACATGTCGGCGGCGCGCGTGTCGGCCGGCCTGGCGCTGAGGCTCTAGTGGTCCTCGGCGGAGCCCTGCTGCTCGTGGCGGGCCTCGCCGTGGCCGCCGCCGGGGCAGAGCCCGTCCGCTTGTCTACCTCGACGGGCGCCGTCGCGGAAGTCCTCCCCCCCCAGCACGGCCGGGTCGACGTGCTGGTACACGACAACACCGAGGACCTTCGCGCCCAGTTGCGCGAGCTGAAGCACGCGGCCGTGCGCGACGCCCGGGCGGTCGACACCGGCGGTGACTGGGTGCTCAGCTTCTTCATGCGCGACCGGGCCACGACGCTCGAGCTTGCTGGCGCCCCGGGGACGGTGGTGCTGGTGCCGGTGCGCACGTCGAAGCCAGACACGATCGTGGAGCCCTTCGACGCTTCCGCAGCCCTCGTCGAGGCGCCGGAGCCGCTGGCCTGCCGCCCCGGAGAGGTGCCCCTCGCGCCCCTGCCCACCGGCGAGACCCGGTGGGCCGACGCGGCGCTGGCGGTAGCGCCACGCGT
>VGRQ01000146.1 GCA_016875315.1 Deltaproteobacteria bacterium
TCGCCGCCGCCGCCAGCAGCGCGGGCACCGCCATCGCCGGGCTCCCCGCGTTGCAGCCACAGCCGTCGGACGACACCTTGTCGTCGCCGGTGTCCTGGCCGACGGGGGGATTGTCAGTGTCGTCGGTGTCGTTGGTGTCGCCGGTGTCGATGCCGCCCATGCCGCAGTCCTCGTCGGTCCACTTCGTGGCGTCGAGGTCGTTGCAGTCGTCGCCGCCGCTGGCCGCCGCGTCGTGGCCGTCGCCGTCCTGGTCGTTGTCGGAGCCGCCGGAGCAGTCGCTGTCGGTGCCGTCGTACCAGGTTTCCTCGGCGTCGGGGTTGACGTCCTCGTTCTCGTCGTCGCAGTCCTCGCCGCCGTAGGCGTCGCTCTGGAAGTCGTCGCCGTCCTGGTCGTAGTCGTCGCCCTCGTCGCAGGCGTTGTCGACGCCGTTGTACCAGGTCTCCTCGTTGCCCGGGTAGGCGGTGGCGTCGGTGTCGTCGCAGTCGGACAGGTAGCCCGAGCCGTCGCCGTCCTGGTCGTCGTCGTTGCCGTCGCAGTCCTGGTCGGTGCCGTCGTACCACACCTCGGTGGCGCCGGGGTTGACACTCGCGTCGCCGTCGTCGCAGTCGTCACCGCCGGCGGCGGTGGTGTTGTAGCCGTCGCCGTCGGCGTCGAGGTTGGTGCTGTCGAGGTCGGCGCCGTCGCAGTCCTGGTCGATGCCGTCGTCGAGCACCTCCGGCGCGCCGGGGTAGATGGTCGCGTCGGTGTCGTCGCAGTCGATCACGCTGGCCGCCCCGTCGCCGTCGGCGTCGGTCAGGCCGCCGCCGGGACCGCCGTAGGCGCCGATGTCCGAGGCGCTGCCGTCGGCGTCGCTGATGCTGGGATCGCCGCCGTCGACCAGCGGGCTCCCGGCGTTGGGAATGAGCGCGTCGTTGCTGCAATCGCCGTCGGCGCTGTAGGCGTACAGGTCGGGATCGGCGAAGAGATTGCCGGTGAAACCAGCGAGATCGGCGTCGGTCACGTAGCCACTGGCGTCGTCGACCGTGTTGTCGTAGAATAGGCTGTACGTGAAGTTGCTGTAGATGGGGGTGTTGCTGTCGTCCACCACGATGCCGTCGCCATCGGGGCTGTAGGCCACGAGGTTGTTGTTGAAGTCCATCGCGGCGCTGTAGACGTACATCGCGCCGCCTTCCTTGGCGGCGTCGTTGCCCACGAGGCTGTTGTTGACGAAGGAGAGGTAGGACTCCGACACGAAGCTGACACCACCGCCGTAGGTGGCGTTGTTGTCCTGGATCACGTTGTTGGTCCAGGTGTTGGCCACCGAGGTGCTCGACACGTAGGCGCCGCCGCCCTCGTCGGCGGTGTTGTCGCAGAAGGTGGCGTGTGACACCTCCAGCTCCATGTTGGCCGAGGCGAGCAGCCCGCCGCCGTAGTCGCGACCGGCGCTGTTCTGCTCGAAGCTCACGTTGTCGAGGATGCCCGTTTCCTGGTAGTACATGAGCATGCCGCCGCCGGAGATCCCGGCGGTGTTGCCAGTGATCTCGGTGTCGGTCACCTCGGCGCTGCCATAGCCTGCCGCCGCCGCGTCGATGTACATGCCGCCGCCGTAGCCGTTGTCGGCGGTATTGCCCGTGATCAGGTTGCCGGAGGCCACGAGGTCGACGTAGTAGTAGCCCAAGTAGCCGCCGCCGCTACTGTAGGCGTAGTTGCTCGACAACACCGAGTCGGTCACCTCGTAGTCAACCAGGTAGTAGCCGTAGAGCGCGCCGCCGCCGCCGTGCTCGGCGGTGTTGGAGGTGAAGGTGCTGTCGTAGACGGTGACGGGCGACACGTCGTAGTAGGCGTAGATGGCGCCGCCGTCGCTGTAGGCGAGGTTGCTGTCGTAGGTGACGGTATCGGACTCGAGGCCGCCGTAGTAGTAGAGGTAGATGGCGCCGCCCACGCTGTCGGATGTGTTGCTGCTCACGCTGGAGTTGCTGATCTCCACGGGGGTGGGCGTGTAGTAGATGAAGAAGGCGCCGCCGCCGGCGGTGGCGTAGTTGCTCGAGATGGTGGAGTTGCTGAAGGTGTAGTTGCCCGAGCCGTAGATGTAGTAGGCCCCGCCCTGGCCTACGGTCGCCTCGTTGCTGGTGGCCTCCACGTTGTCGAAGGTCACCGTGCCACTCGGCGAGGCGAGGTAGGCTGCGCCCGCGTAGCCTGCCGAGTTGCCGCTCATCACGCTGTCGGTGAGCTCCAGGTCGAACACCGAGTAGCCATAGATGGCACCGCCGATGCTCCCGGCGGTGTTGCCGCTGAACTCGACGTTGCTGGCGGTGACGTCGGCGCTGTTGCCCACGAACAGGCCGCCGCCGTAGTAAAGCGCCTCGTTACTGGTGAAGGTACTGTCGGTGAAGGTCGCGTCGGCCCCCGAGAACACTGCCACCGCGCCGTAGTAGCTGCCCTCGTTCTCCTCGAAGGTGCAGCCGTCGAAGCTGCCGGTCGAGTAGTTGTAGACGCTCACCGCCGACCCGCCGTAGCTGTAGTTGCGTGCGAAGGTAACGTTGGTGGCTGAAATCTCCGACGCGGCGTCGGTCCACACCGCGCTGTAGTAGCCGTAGGCTGCGTACTGCTGCTGGTTGTCGCTCACCTCGCCGCCGGTGAGGGTGAGCGTGGTGTTGTAGCTCGCCACGATCGCCGTGCCGTGGCCGTAGTCGTTGGTGTTCTCGGTAAAGTAGGAGTCCGTCGCGGTGAAGGTAGAGTTGTAGTAGGCGTAGATGGCGCCCGAGTAGTAGTTGTCGTTGGCCGTGACCGTCAGCGCGCTCGCGGTCACGTCGGTGTTGCTCAGGTACATGCCGGCGCCCTGGTAGGCCCAGTTCCCGCTGAGGGTGACGGTGTCGAAGCTCAGGTCGGAGTTGGCCGCGTAGATCGCGCCGCCGTAGGCGCCGGTGGCGCCGGTGAGGCTCGAGTCGGTGAAGCTCACCGTGCTGTTGTAGATGTACGCCGCGCCGCCGTAGTACGAGGTGCTCCCGGTGTCCTCGATGACGACGTCTTCCACCGCCAGCTCGGCGCCGTAGGCGTAGATGCCGCCGTAGTTGGCGTTGGTGATGGTGAAGCCGCGCAGGGTGATGCCCGACTCGCCGTCGTCGGCGTACACCGCGTAGCCTGTGGCGCCGCCTACCGAGAGGTAGGTGCTCCCCGAGCCGCCCGTGCTCTGGATGCGCACCTCCTTGCCGCCGTAGTCGATGTACTCGGCGTAGGTGCCGGGCCACACGCTGATGGTGTCACCATTGGCGGCGGCCGCGAGGGCGCTGGCGATGGTGGTGTAGGTGGCGAGGCCGCTGTCGTCGACGGTGAGCGTGGCAGCGAGGGCGGATGTGCTGAGGCCGAGGAGGGAAAGCATCGCGGCAGTGTCGCCCAGATGTGTCGCCGTGGCAACCCCTCGCCCGTACCCTCTCGCGCTTCATGGCGATGGGCTACCGATACACCGGGCCAACTCGGTGGCGACGATCTCGTGGCCTGCCACTGACAAGTGCCCGTCGAACGCCAGGTAGGGGTGCGCGCCACTCGCCGCGGCGGCGGTGAGCGGCGGGCCCATGTCGCACACCTCGAGCCCGGCCTGCTGGGCGGCCCGCACCGCCGTGGTCTGCGCGGCGACGATGTCGGGCGCCTCGTCGAGCCCGAAGGCGTGCAGCGTGCTCGCGGCGGTGGCGGTGGACATCGCGAAGGCGGGCGGGACCACGGCGACGACCACCCGGGCGCCGAGGCGCTCGCCGGTGGCGGCGAGGTCGCGCAGGGCGGGGACGGTGTGCGGCAGCTCGCGTGACAGCGCCTCCCGGGCCCGCGAGGTGAAGATGGTGAGTTCTTCCTTGAAGTGGAGCGAGGCGCGGTCGGTGCCGGTGCGGGTCTGCTGTTGTTTCTGCAGCACGGTCACCCAGGCCCAGAGCACCGAGTGGTCGTGCAGCCACTTCTGGTAGGCGGGCGTGGGCGCGCGCGGCGGGGCCGGGTGGATGGGAAACTTCGGCTGTCCAGGCCGCGGGAAGGGGCCCACGGCGGAGCTGCTGCGCCCCTGGACCTGCTGGTGGTTGTCGTAGTAGTCGTTGCCGGTGAAGAAGGTGACGACGATGCCCTCGGCGCCGAGCGCCCCGGCGAGCTGCGCGGCGCGGATGGTCTCCTTCCACGTGGAGTAGCCGTCGACCCCGGCGTTGAGCACCTCGCGGTCGATCGCCTGGGCGAGGAGCGCCGAGAAGGTCTGTTCTTCCTCAACCTGGAGCGCGAGCGTCACCGAGTCGCCCACGGCGATCCAGCGCCTGGCGCCCTCGGTCGGCTCCGGTCCCCGGGTGGCCCACTGGTTGAACCGCGGCCGGATGGCGTAGCCGAAGCTCGTGACCTCCCCCTTGAAGTCGGGGTTGGGGAAGTTCATGCCCGCGGCCACCACGTAGAGGTCGCGCGGGTAGCCGTCGAGGTTGGGGAAGAGCAGCTCGCGCCCCCGCGTGAAGCGGTCGAGGCGGCCGATGCCCTCGGCCACGAGCACCCCGGCCACCAGCCCCAGGGCCACGAGCCCCAGTCGCGACAACAGTCGCCGGAGATTCACTTGCCCCGCGCCGCCTCGTCGGCGCGCCAGTCCTGCACCTGCGAGAAGAAGTGATCGGTGAAGATCTCGATCTCGTGCTTCGGGAAGAGCAACGACACCTTCTCGCGGAAGATCTGCTTGGCGCGCTCGGTGCCGAAGAACTCGATGCAGGCCTCGTCGAGGTGCTTGAGGGTGGTGGCGCGGAACTCGGCGAAGCGGTCGGCCTCGAAGTAGTCGAGGGCGAGCTTC
The DNA here is from genome assembly GCA_016875315.1 of Deltaproteobacteria bacterium. Classification (GTDB taxonomy): domain Bacteria; phylum Myxococcota_A; class UBA796; order UBA796; family SXON01; genus SXON01. The sequence goes on from VGRQ01000146.1 coordinate 4,778, forward strand.
TCGTAGGCGGTGAGCTTGTCTTCGAAGGGCAGGTCCTGGTCGGCGATGTCGAAGTAGGGCTGCCAGTTGGGGTTGATGCGGGGCTTGCGGCGGGTGGCGGCGCAGTAGAGGCTCCACGCGATGAGCGAGCGCACCGTCCACGGGAAGTGGTAGTGCAAGCTCGTTACCTGGGAGTCGGGGCAGGCGTTGGCGAAGTCGATGGGGTAGAACACGCCGTCGGCACGCAGCGCCTCGCAGGAGTTGTAGTCCCAGCAGAAGAAGGCGTTGATCACCCGCGCGTAGCGCTCCATGGTGCGGCGCCCGGCGTCGTCGAGGAAGTCCTTGGCCACGACGTAGCGAGCGTGCAGCGGCGCCGCCGGGTCGTACTTGATGCAGTTCACCTGCGGGCCGATGCCGATGGCGCGGACGAAGAGATCCCAGCCGTCGACGGCCTTCTGGAGGTGCATCACCTGCTTGCCCGAGCCGTCGTAGCTGGCGTGGAGCTGCTTCTCGTCGTCGATCTTCGATACCCCGCGCCAGGCGCCGCCGTCGTAGGGCTTCATGAACAGCGGGTAGCCCACCTTCTGGGCCGCCGCGCCGAGCGAGAAGAGCTCGTTGTAGCGGCGGATGGTGATCTGGGTGTCGGTCTCGTCGGGGTATTCCTTGGGCGGCACCAGCCAGGTTTCCGGGATGGGGAAACCGAGGCGCATCATGGCGCAGTAGGTGGTGTGCTTCTCGGCGGCCTGGATCATCCAGGGGTTGTTGAAGACGTACACCCCGTCCATCAGCGCGATCTTCTTCACCCACTCCCGGGTGGTGGGGAACCAGTGGGTGATGCGGTCGAGCACGAGGTCGTAGCGCGGCTTGGCGCGCAGGTCGTAGGGCTCCACCCGCACGCGCTCCACCGCGAAGTCGACCGTCTCGCCGCCGATGTCGGCGCGGAGGTCGAGGCGACGCACGATCTCCTCGAAGCAGGCGGGCCAGCAGTGGTCGGCGCCGAGGGACAGGCCGATGAGACGGGTAGACATGCGCAGGCTCTCCGGGGAGGGGTGCTATCTCACTCGTAGTACATCCACAGCGGGCCGGGGAAGAGCCACGTGAGCGCCTCGCGCAACCGGTCGCGCCAGTTGATCCAGTTGTGGCCGTCGGGCGCCTCGGTGAAGCGCGCGCGCGTGGCGACGCCCTGGAACACCGGGAAGAGACTCCGGTTGTAGTAGATGAGCGACTCGAAGGTGCCGCAGGACTGGTACACGTGGGCGTCGATCTTCGGTGGCGCGGCGCGGAAGTCGTTGACCATCTTGACGATCGGGTCCCACATCGGGCCCCGCTCGTGCTCGCCGATGTCGGTGAAGGCGAAGGAGCCCGACTGCAGGAGCAAGCGCCCGAAGGTGCCGGGGTGCCGCAGCGCGGTGTAGAGCGAGGACACGCCGCCGAAGCTCGCGCCCATGAGCCCGAGGAACTCGGGACCGGCGAGGATCGGGTGTTTCGACCGGATCTCGGGCACCAGGTCGTGCATCAGGAAGTCGGCCTGCTGCGGGTTGGCCGCGTACTCCCAGTTCCGCTTCACGCCCGAGGTGAAGGCCACCATGATCGGCGCCACCTCGTGACGGTGGATCAGGTTGTCGAGCAGCACCTTCATCCCCCCGAAGTGGAGGAAGTCGTCGCCATCGTGGACCACGAGCAGGGGGTACTTCTTGCCCGCGCGAGCACCGTAGGGCGTGTAGAGCTTGTACTTGCGCAGTTCGCCCCAGTGCCGGGAGACGAGCGAGTGCTCGGCGAGTAGTCCCTGTCGCGACAGTGGATCGGCCTGCACCCACTCGGGCTCCTGGTACGACGAGGCAGGGCACACCGAGTTGCTGCCGAAGGGATCGAAGGCACGCCGCGGGTTGCGGGGGTCGTGCGCCCAGCGCCCGTGGCCCGCCTTCACCACCTCGAACTTGTACTCCACGCGCGCGCGCTTCGGCAGGTCGAGCGGCAGCCAGAAGGCGTCGGTGTGGGGGATGCGGCGCAGCTCGATGCGGCTGGGCAGGCCGAAAACCCAGTGCTGGAGGAACACCGCGTCGGTCGGCTCGTTGTCCCAGTAGAAGAACACCGCGTGGTCGTCTTCCACGAGCGGGAAGACCACGTCGCGAGTGAAGGCCTCGAGCTTGGCGCGGCGCTCCGGGGCGCGGGCACGCTCGAGCTGCGCGAGCAGATCAAGGATTCTCTGCATGGCAGCTCCCGTCGCCCGAGACGATGAAGGCGGCGCCGGGGACGCCGGCGTAGTGCCCGTCGTCGTAGACGGCCCCGTTCTGGAGCCCCACCAGCTTTCGCGGCGCCACGCGCGCGGCGAGCACCGCGAGGTGGTCGTGGTCGGACAGGTCGAGCCGCTCGCGGGCGTGGGGGAGGAACACGACGTGGCGCAAGAGCCCGAAGCCGTGGTCGAGCAGCTCGGAGGTGCCAGGACCGTGGGCGGTGTGGTCGTGGTAGAGCAACACGCGATCGGTGAGCACCATCGCCCCGGCGCTCCAGGCGAACAATGGGCGTTTGACGAGTTCAGTTCCCAGACCAAAGAAGAACATGCGGTTGCGGAGCACACCCACGTGCCCGCCCGCGATGCAGAGCGCGGCGCAGCGCTCGAGGTCGGCGAGGATCTCGTCGCGGATGGACTTCACCAGGGCATGATCGAGGGGACGATAGGCGGCGGCGAACTCGTCGTGCAGCCGCTTGGCCTCGGCGAGGAACAGCTCGTCGGCCTCCTGGAGGTGGCGAACCGCCTGGGCGGTCCACGGGCAGGCCAGGTCGCGGCTCTCCGCGTAGAGCTTCACGCAGGCGCTGAGCGCGTCGTGGAAGCGCAGGCGGTAGCGCTCCTTCACCTGTCGCAGGCGCTCCTGCTTGGCGGTGTAGGCGGCTACCAGCTCGGTGGCCTCGTGTTCCACGCGACGAAAGCGCTGGTAGAGGCGGAGGTTCACCACCTCGTTGGGCACGGCGGCACGCAGGGGCTCGTCGCGCTCCTCGTCGTAACGCCAGCCGGCGCTCACGAGGGCCACGGGGCCGGTGATGCCCTTGCGGGCGAGCACGGCGGGGAGCACGCCGTCGGGGCGCTCGGGGCCCAGGATGGTCAGCGACATCAGTCGCGGGAGGCTAACCCATCCCCTTCACCGGAGGGTCGGCCCCGCCCGGCCCGGTGTCGCGACACGGGTGGCCCCCCACCTCCAGGCGATCCCGGGGCCCGGGACCTCCGACACGGCCTTCGGCCGGGGGGTCCTGTCGCCCCTGGCATCCCCATCGGCTTCGCTGCGATCCGCGATGGGGCGTGCCAGGGGCGCCACCCCCAGTCTCGCGAGTTGGGACCCGGGCCCCTGGATCACGGCGCTCGACCCCGCTGCTCTCGGGCCGGGCGGGGCCTCCACCCGTCGCTGGGCGTGGGCCGGGCGGGGCCTCCAGCCGTCGCTGAGCCGGAGCGGCTAGATCGCGGCGATGAGCACGGGCTACTCGGGGAAGGCGCTCTGCCAGAAGCTGGGCATCGTGCCGGGCGGGAGGGTGCGGGTGGAAGGCTACGAGGGGGACTACGAGGCGCTGGTGGGCTGTCCCGTGGTGGCGGGTGGTCGCGAGGCGGGGCTGGTCCACTTGTTCGTCTCGCGCGAGGCGGCGCTGCGGGAAGGGCTCGCTGGCGCGCTGCCGGGGCTGCCGGAGCGGGGGATGATCTGGGTGTCCTGGCCCAAGAGGGCCTCGGGGGTCGCGACCGACATCACCGAGGACACCATCCGCGCCGTGGCCCTGCCCATGGGGCTCGTCGACATCAAGGTGTGCGCCGTGGATGCAACGTGGTCGGGGTTGAAGTTGGTGCGGCGCAGGCCGGGTTGAGGCCCTCCTCGCGGGGCGGTCTCGGGGCTTCGGTTGACCATGCCCCCCGAGATGCGAAAGTCCTGGAACCATGCCCTCCGAAATGCGGAACTGCCGGCGTCTCTCGGCGGGCGGCGGTCGCTCCCGCCGAGGCTGCGGGCCCGTGCATGCGCCGGCCAAACGGAGGAACGCCGATAGTTCGGTGGCTCCCTGTGCGGGTGATTCTAGGAGCGCTCGCAGTTGCGCCCGATGGCGCACCACCTTTCGCATCGAGGGTGGCATAGTCCGGCGGTCTTCGCATTCTGGGTGGCATGGTCGGCGGCTTCTCGTGTCCAAGGCCGGCATGGCGCCGCGACCGACCCCCTGGCTGGGTGACCCCCGTGCTACCGTACGCCCGTGTGGTTCTTCCTCGGTTGCGGCGTCGAAAGCGTCGCGATTCCCTACCCGAAGATGGTGCTCAGCAGCACCGAGCACGACCTCGGCGAGGTGGCCGCGGGCGGCGAGGGCACGGCCACGTTCACCGTGCGCAACGACGGCTAAACGAACTACGACGGCACCTACCTCGGCTTCGACAGGGGCTCGAGGGTGCCGAGGATGCAGGACCGACCGTGCTCGGGCCCGACGACGACGTGTTCTGTGCCTGGTGGAGCGCCAGCGAGGTGACGTGCGTGGGGCCCACGCGCTCGCCCAAGGCCGACAGCGGGGTGCCGCGCGACTCCTTCGGAGGGCGCCCCTACGACAGCGGCCCGGCGCCCGACCCCGAGCCACGGTGCGGCGACGATGGCGGCCCGCTGGTGCTCGGTCCCGGCTGCTCGGTGCCGGTACACGTGTCGTTCGTCCCCACCACCGCGGGCGAGTTCGACGCGGCGGTGTGGATCGAGAGCACAGCCGCTCCCGCCGAGGGCAGCGACATGCCCGAGTACACGCGCGACCCGCGCGACTTCGTGCAGCAGGTTTTCCTTCACGCCGACGTGACGGACGGCGCGGGCTTGCTGGCGATCGAGCCCACGGGGCACGACTTCGGCCAGCACTACCCGGATGGCCTGGCCGAGAGCACGACGGCGACGGTGAGCAACCCGGGCGCCGGTCCGCTGACCGTCGCCAGCGTCGACCTGTCGGCCGGGTGCGGAAGCGTCGTGGCTACCGGCCTCGCGGCCGGGAGCGTCCTCGCGGCGGGCGCTTCGACCAGCCTCGACCTCGTGTTTACCCCCGTGGACTACGCCCCCCTGGATTGCGTCGTCAGGATCGTGGGCGACAGCGACGAGACGGCGATCCACCTCGTGGCCAACGAGCTTGTCCCCAGCGATCCACCCAGTGTCAGCTTTGTTTCCCCGTCGCCCGGCGCCCTCGTCGATCCCCTCGCCGACATCACCGTCGAGCTGGCGCTCTCCGACGACATCCTCCCGCCCTCGCTGCTCGACTGCGAGATCTGGAGCCTCGCGCAGGGCCGGTTCATCACTAGCTGCGCGGCGGCCGACGATAGCGGTGGCTCCACGGTGGTGCTCCCGCCCGGCACGCTCGACGCGGGTTCCGACACGCTCCTGGCCCGCGTGGCCGACGGCCTGCCCCCGGTGGTGACCGCGAGCCTCCCGCTCAGCAT
>VGRQ01000147.1 GCA_016875315.1 Deltaproteobacteria bacterium
GCAGTGTACATTGCACCGCGTGGGCGGCGAGGTCGCCCTCCTCCTCGCCGCTCACCAGCCGCACCGCCATCCCGTCGTCGGTGACGATCTCGCGCAGGAGCTCGTCGCGATTTTGCGCGTCGCGCACGGCGCTCGTGGCCACCACCTCGATGCTCGCCGCGCCGAGCTCGCGTGCTTTCTCGCCAAACTCACGCAACGTCGCGACAACGGCCTGAACCGCCGACGCCGACAGGGCGCCGCTGGCTTCGATCTTCCGCATCAGCTGGAGCGCCTCGCCCTGCTGGTACACGCGGTCGAGGAAACCTGCCGGTCCAGCCTCGAAGACGCCCAGCGTGGTGGTGCCCGAGCCAACATCGACGACGGCGTGACGTCTCAAGGGGCGCAGGGGGGCATGGCGCCCCGTTTATCGGTGAGCTACCGTCGGCGCCTCCGCGAGCCCGACCATGATCTTCCTCGCCTTGCTTGGCTGCCCCGCGACCGACGACACGGGCGTTTCGCCCACCGAGTACGCCGATTGCGACCCGATCAGCGACTCGCTGTGCAGCCTCCCCTTCCCGTCGAGCTTCTACCTGCGCGAAGACTCGAGCACGCCCACCGGCTACCGCGTGAGGCTCGGCGCCACGACCATCCCCGCCACCCAGCAGGGCGAGATCAGCTACCAGCCCGCGCCCGATCTCTGGAACGAGCTCGACGGCTTCTCCCCGATGGGCCCGCTGGTTGCCGAGTTCCCCGGCATGGCCGACGCGAACCTCGTGGGCCACGACAACATCGCCGCCTCCATCGCCGACGGCAGCAGCACGGTGATCCTCGACTGGGACACCGGCGCCCGCGTGCCCCACTGGGCCGAGCTCGACTACGCGGGCAACGCGGTCGAGGGCAACCGCATCCTGTTCATCCGCCCGGCCGTGCCGCTCGAGCACGGTCACCGCTACGTCGTGGGCATCCGCGGGCTGGTCGACAAGGCCGGCGCCCCCGTCGACGCCTCCACCGGATTCGCTGCGCTCCGCGACGGCACCGCCACCGACGACTGGAACATCGAGGGACGGCGCTCGCTCTACGACGACATCTTCTCCCGGTTGGAAGCAGATGGTTGGTCGAAGGGGGAGACGCAGCTCGCCTGGGACCTGGTGATCAAGTCGGCCGACGCGGTGGCGCTGCGGGGCGAGGTGATGCGCGACGACGCCCGCGAGCGCCTGGGCGCCGACGGGCCGCCCTACACCATCACGTCGGTCTCCGAGTTCACCGCCGAGGAGAACGCCTACACCTGGAAACGCATCTACGGCGAGATGACCGTCCCCCGGTACACCGAGGAAGACGAGCCCGGCACCCTGCTGTCTCGCGACAGCAACGGGCTCCCCGAGTATGTCGGCGACACGACGGTGCCCTTCACCATCATCGTGCCGCGCACCGCGCAGACGGAGCCGCGCCCGCTGAAGCTCCTCCAGTACGGTCACGGGCTCCTCGGCTCGCAGGACGAGGTCGAAGGCAGCTACCTGTCCGAGATCGGAGAGCGCTACGGCTACGTGATCTTCGCCACCGACTGGACCGGGATGAAGGGCGAGGACACCGACGCGATCACGCTGATGATCCTCCAGGACCTCGGCCGCTTCCCCATGATCGCCGAGCGCTCGCAGCAGGGCTTCCTCGAGTTCCACGCAGCCCTATGGATGATGAAGGGCGCAATGAGTCGCGATGAGAATCTCACCGTGGACGGTACTTCGCTGGTTGATACCAGCGAAGTTTACTACTACGGCAACTCGCAGGGCGCGATCCTCGGCGGAGCCTACGTGGCCCTGTCGCACGACATCGAGCGCGCCACGCTCGGCGTGGGTGGCGCGCCCTACTCCCTGCTCCTCTCGCGCAGCTCCGACTTCACGCCCTTCTTCGGCGTGTTCCAGTCGGTCTACGACGACGAGCGCGAGCTCGCGCTGTGGATGGCGCTCTTGCAGCAGGTGTGGGACCCAGGCGAGGCCGGCGGCTACGGGCGCCTGATGAACGAGAGCCCGCGCGAGGGCACGCCCGCCAAGGCGGTGCTCCTGCAAGACGCCGTGGGCGACGCGCAAGTGACCACCCTCGGCGCCCAGAACATGGCACGCGCGTTCGGGGCAGCGATCGTCGACCCCGCCTTGCGCGAGGTGTACGGCCTCGAGGTGGTGACCGGGTCCCACGTGGGCAGCGCGCTGGCCGAGTACGACCACGGCGCCCCCGAGGTGCCCTACACCAACACCCCGCCCGACGACAACTACGACACCCACGAAGACACCCGCCGCGCCTGGGCCGCGCAGGAGCAGATGGCCCACTTCTTCGAAACCGGAGAGGTGGATCACTACTGCGAAGGCCAGTGTTTCTGCGCCGACGGCGCGTGCGACGGCACGTCGGAGTAAACTTCGGGTGACGCGGCGGGCGACTCGCCCGTACGTGAGAGGCACCCGGAGCACCCTGTGACGCTACTCCTCGCACTGGCCGCCTGTGGCACCGACGACGCCGACCCCCTCTTCGGCCTGGGACGGCCCGACGAGCTCGACGTCGCGGAAGACCTCGCCTTCGAGGTGCTCGAGAACGACGTGCTCTCGAGCCCCGGCTTTCTCACCGGCGAGTTCCGCGTTCTGCGCAACTTCGTCGACGACCTCGACACCGCCCACGTACACGTGCAGCAGGTTCACGAGGGCGTGCCGGTGTTCGGGGGCGAGGCCATCGTCCACCTCGACGCCATGGGCCGCGCCACCGGCGTCACCGACACCCTGCGTCGCGACCTGTCGCTCGACACCACGCCGCTCTACGCCGCCGACGAGGCCGTGGAGATCGCGGTCGGCGCCACGCTCGGCTGGGCCGCGCTCACCGACGACCCGGTGGTCGACCTGTGGGTGCTCCGTCGAGACGGCGACCACCTGGGCTGGCGCGTGCAACTCGACCGGCAAGATGGAACCCACGCCACCTCGCAGCCCGTCGTCTTCGTCGACGCCAGGTCGGGCGAGGTGCTCTGGTCCTACGAGAACCTCCACACCACCACCGCCACCGGCACCAGCCACTACGACGGCACCGTTACCTTCGACACCTACCTCTCGGGCAGCACCTACTACCTGGAAGACACGACGCGCGACCTCGGCACGCTCTCCTTCAACAACGGCCGCTCCAGCGTCAGCTGGACCAGCGACACCGACACCAGCTGGACCAGCAGCTCGCAGACGAGCGCGGTCAGCGCCCACTGGGCGGCCACCGAGGTGTGGGACTACTACTCGGGCACCCACGGCTGATCGGGGCTCGATGGGGCGGGCGGCCCCGGCTACCAGGCCAGCAAGACCGGCTCGGGCACGGTCATCACCTCCTACACCGACTACAGCCGCAACTACGCCAACGCCTACTGGTCCGGTAGCTACATGGTGTACGGCGACGGCGACGGCAGCACCTTCTCGGCGCTGGTCACGCTCGACATCTGCGGCCACGAGATGACCCACGGCGTGACGGAGAGCGAGGCGAACTTCGTGTACTCCGGCGAGTCGGGCGGCCTGGACGAGTCGATGGCCGACGTGTTCGGCGCGATGGTGGAGCGCTCGGCGTACGGCGAGACCAGCGACACCTGGCTCATCGGCGAGGACGCGTACACCCCGTCCACCGCGGGCGACGCGCTCCGCTACATGAACGACCCCGCCGACGACGGCTACAGCCACGACTACTACAGCTCCAGCACGAGCAGCGCCGACGTGCACTACTCCTCGGGCGTGCCGAACCTCGCGTTCTACCTGCTCGCCGAGGGGGGCACCCACCCCCGCGGCAAGAGTACCACCTCGGTGTCGGCCATCGGCGCCGACGCGGCCGCGTCGATCTGGTACCGCGCGCTCGCCACCTACATGACCTCGTCCACCAACTTCAGCGGCGCCCGCACCGCCACTCTGAGCGCCGCCAGCGACCTCTACGGCGCTACCAGCGCCGAGTACACCGCCGTGGGCGACGCGTGGACCGCCGTGGGCGTGGGCACCTCCTCGGGCGGCGGCGGCACGAGCTGCACCGGCTACGAGTCGAGCAGCACCGGCACCATCAGCAGCGCGGGCTCCGCCAGCTACGTGCCTTCCAGCTCGGGCTTCTCCGGTGGGTCGGGCACCTACCTCGGCTACCTCGAGGGGCCGTCGAGCGCAGACTTCGACCTGTACCTCCAGAAGAAGGGCAAGAAGACCTGGTCGACCGTCGCGAGCGACACGGGCTCGGGGACGGGACGAACGGTGAGCTACGCCGGTTCGAGCGGGACCTACCGCTGGGTGGCGTACGCGGCGTCGGGGAGCGGATCGTACACTTTGTGTTACGACACGCCCTAGGGCGTTGACTCGGGCGGGGCGTCGTCGGGGTCGGCGCCGAAGAGCACGCCCACGAACAGGCGCACCGCCTCGAAGGGCTCGGCGCGAATGGCCTCGGCCTGCCCGGCCGCCTGCGCCACGAGGTAGCCGTCAGGGGCCCACCGGAGCACGGTGAGCACGCGTGCCTGCGGATCGACGAGCCAGTAGTGGCCCACCTTCGCCGCGTGGTACACCTCGCGCTTGCGACCGAGGTCGCGATGCGCGGTGGAGGTGGACAGCACCTCGCAGACCCAGTCGGGGATCTCTCGCACGGGGAAGCCTCGAGGGTTCTCGGGCACGCGCTCGCGCCGCCAGCCGGCAATGTCGGGGCGCAGACGGAGCAGGTCGCCGAAGGCGATGTCGGTCTCGGTCTGGAACCACCAGCCGCCGGGCTGGCCTCCACCCCCGCGCCGGGAAAAGGAGGGGAAAAGCAACCCGTTCACACCACTCTGCACCGTCCCGTGCTCCCCTTCACCGGCTGCCTTCTCGACGATGACCCCGTCGATCAACTCGCTGCGGGCGTCGGGACCGAGGGCGTCGAGGTCGCCCCAGGTGGACAGCTTGAGCGCAGGCACCGCCATTGCCCCCCAGTATAGCGCCCGGTCACCGCGCCGGGAGCGCCCGGCAGGCCTCGACCATGCGTCGCAGCGGGGTGGCGTCACCGAGGTCGGCGCGCGAGAGCCAGCGCTCGCCCTGGTCCACGCAGCGGGCGCCGTCGCCCGCGGCGTACTTGGGAAGCAGCCGGAGCGATAGGTACTCGGAGGTCGCGACGGGCGCTGGTGCCAAGGACGCTCGCCAGGCCTCCACGTTGGACACGACGGCGGGATCGACGGGGCGCGGCGTTTCCGAGAGGTCGAGATCCACCAGCTCGCGCAGGGCCCGGGCCATGGTGCCCGACGGGAGCACGCCCCCCTGGTAGGACACGCCGAGCACGCGCCGTCCGACGGCGAGCCAGAGTTCGCCCAGATTCCCGAGGGACACATCCCCGAAACTAAGGCTGCCGAGTCGGCTCACGCGCACCAGGCGCGCGAGGAATCGGTAGCTGTGCTGCCCGTGGAGCACCCACTCCAGCGGCCACTGGCGACCCATCTCCGGGATGGCCCGGTCTGGCATGGAGAGGTCGACCGGTCCGACGATGAACCGCGCCGTGTCGCCCATCGCGTGCGAACGCCGGCGCGCCTCGATCCAGCAGGCGGCCTCGTCGGGAGAGGTGGCGAGGATGGCGACCGCCACCGCATTCCGCAGTTTCCCGGCGATTCCAAGCGACATCGCCGCCTCGACCGGCAGGCACACGCGACCCCCGCGGGCACGCTTGGTGGCCGGCTCCGGGAATGGATCGAGCAATCCCGCCTCGGAGATCGTGCGTTCGCCGCCCGCGGGGCGAAGCTCCGCCACCGCCGGCAGCAGCACCTCCGGGTCGTCCCAGCCCAGGGGCACGCGCGAGGCCGTCCAGCCCTCCACAGTCTCGGCGTCCGGCGGGTGCGCCGCCGCCGCCCAGGCGGTCGCAGGGACGGCGCCTGCCAGATCATGCAGGAACGGCGTGGCTCGCCCGAGGTCGAAGGCTCCACCGTCGCCGGGCCGCCCGGCGCGCACCCGGTCGCGGTAGCGGAGCTCCATCGCCGGCGTGGCGCCGCAGGCCGCCTCCGTCGCGAGGTAGGCCTGCGCGTTGACCAAGGCGCTCTCGGCCCTCCTCCCGCCCGTCTGCGCCTGCAGGGCGTGCGCGAGTTCCAGGGCGAGGGCACAGCGGAAGGCGCCGTCGAGACGCGCCGGCGAGTAGTCCAGCTCGCGACCGCGGGCGACGACCTCGTCGCTGAACACCACCGCCTCGTTGGTGTAGGGGAAATACACGCCGGTGGCCTCGGCCTTGAGCTCGCGAGCGTGGAGGCCAACGTGCAGCCACGCGGGCGCGCTCCTCGACATCGCGATGTGACCATCGGTCACCGCGTCCCAGCTCCCCAGCCGCGCTCGCGGCGGCTCCACGAACTCGCGACCCATCACCTGCTCGATCTTCGGAGCCAGCTCCCACGCCCACTGCCCAAGCAGCTCGTCGTCGATGGTCGTGGCGAGCGCGATGCCAGCCAGGATGAGCACCGCCTTCGCCTCCGCTTCTCCGCCGGCCTAACCTACCTCACCCCTCCCCCAGCACCCGCACCACGCCCGTCTCCGTGACCCACGCCGACACCAGCTCGGCCGGCGTCACGTCGAAGGCCGGGTTCCAGGCGTCGACCGGGCCGTGCTGGTAGCCCCCGAGCTCGGCGGGATCGCGCTCCTCCACGATGATGTCGCGACCGGTGGCGGTGGCCGGGTCGTAGCTCGACCAGGGCATCGCCACGTACAACGGCACGCCGAAGTGACGCGCGATCACCGCGAGGTTGAGCGTGCCCAGCTTGTTGGCGGTGTCGCCGTTACGCGCCACGCGGTCGCAGCCCACGACCACGGCCCGGGCGCGACCCGAGGCGAGCACGCTCGCGGCAGCCCCGTCGGCCACCAGCGTGCAGCGGATGCGGTCCTGGGCACACTCCCAGGCGGTGAGCCGCGCGCCCTGGAACCACGGGCGCGTCTCGCAGGCGTAGAGGTGGATGTCGCGACCATGGGCGATGGCCGAGCGCACCATGCCCAGGGCCGTCCCGTGGCCGCCCGTCGCCAGCGCGCCGGTGTTGCAGATGGTCAGCACACCCCCGTCGAGCAAGGTAGCGCCATGCTCGCCGAGGGCCAGGTTGACACGCAGGTCGTCGTCGTGGAGGTCCCGCGCGGCGGCCTCGATGTCGCGCGCCTGCCGCACGCGATCCACGCCCCAGCGCAGGTTCACCGCCGTGGGACGCGCCGCTACCAGGGTCCTCGCCGCCTCGTCGAGGTCGCTGCCCCGCCGCGCCGCCAGCGCGAGGCCGTAGCCGGCGGCGATGGCGATCGCCGGGGCCCCGCGCACCACCATGCACCGGATCGCCTCGGCCACCTCGCTCGCCGTTGCCAGCGCCAGCCATCGCTCCTCGGCGGGGAGCACGCGCTGGTCGAGCAAGTAGAGGGTACCCGGCTCGTAGCGGATCGCGGTCAGCACGCGCGGCGCCCGGCGATGAACACCATCTCGGCGCGATGCCCGCCCATGTGCTGCACCAGCACGCGCGGATCGGCGATCTCGCCGGGCGGCGGGGCGAAGATCGCGAGATCGGCCGCGGAACCCGGGCCAATCCACCCCTTGCCCGGCCGTCCCAGTGCCCGGGCGGCGTGTACCGTGATCCCGGCGAGGGCCTCCTCGGGGGAGAGCCCCATCGTCAAGCACGACAGCGTGGCGCAGGTCCAGAGGTCGGCCACCGGCGAGCTGCCGGGGTTGAAGTCGGTGGCCACGGCCATGGGCACCCCGGCGGCGCGCAGCTTCGCCACCGGGGGCGGCGCGTCGCGCAGGTAGAGCATGGCGCCGGGCAACAGCATCGCGATGGTGCCATGCTCGGCCATGGCGGCCACGCCCTCGTCGTCGAGTTGTTCGAGGTGGTCACAGGACAGCGCCCCCATGCGCGCCGCCAGCGCCGCCACGCCGGTGTGCGCCACCTGCTCGGCGTGAACCCGGAGGGCGAGCCCCCGGGCCTTCCCGGCACCGAGGATGCTCGCCGCCTCGTCGAGGGTGAAGGCGCCGCGATCGCAGTACACGTCGATGGCCTCGCACAGCGGGGCGCAGGCTTCCAGCATGGGTCCGCACACCTCGGCCACGTACTCGGTACGGTCGCGACCGGGGGGCACCGCGTGCGCGCCGAGGAAGGTGGTGGACACGTCGATCGGCCATGCTGCCGCGCGGGCGGCGCGGAGCATTTTCACCTCGGTCGCGACGTCGAGCCCGTAGCCTGACTTGATTTCCACGGTGGTGACACCGCGCTCGAGCATCGCGCGCAGTCGCGCCCGGGCCAGCCCCGCGAGGGACGCCTCGCTGGCCGCGCGAGTCGCGGCGACCGTGGTGTGAATCCCGCCACCGCCCTCGAGGATCTCGGTGTAGCTCGCGCCCGAGAGGCGCCTGGCGAAGTCGCCGAGGCGCGTGCCGGCGTGGACGAGGTGCGTGTGCGCGTCGACGAGCCCCGGCACGCCGATCCGCCCGGAGCCGTCGATCACCACCGCGCCGCTCGGGACGTCGACCGACCCCACCTCCACCACCTGCCCACCCGCCATGTGTACCGACACGTCGCGAAGCACGCGATCGCCCGTCCACAACGCGGACAAGTCCTTCACCAAGAGGGGGGGCATGCGTGTTGCCATCGCGGCGAGGCCCGTGCTATCCGGTGCGGTCGTTCCGAGGCACCGATTCGCATGCGCACGATCATCACGCTTCTCGCCACCACCGCCAGTCTTTCCGGCTGCACGGGCGGCTCGTACTCCAACGACGAGGCCTTCGACGACCCGGCGAAGGACGACACCTCCACCGAGACCGACACCGATACCGACACGGATACCGACACCGATACCGACAGCGACTCCGACACCGACACCGACGCCGACGCCGATACCGACGCCGACTCGGACAGCGACACCGACAGCGACAGCGACTCCGACAGCGACACCGACACCGACCTCTGCGAGAACTCCTGGTTCGCGGTCCACGAGCCCAGCTACTACCGGGAATACGACATGACGGTGTACGACTTCGTGTCGAACTCCGGCGCGGCCGGCACCGGCTACCTCGAGGCCTACGGCCAGGGCTACACCGGCACGGGGGAACCGGCCTGGGTGTACATCGACTCGGCCGACGGCAACGGCAGCGGCTGGGACGGCGAGGTGTACCTCACTTGCGACTACGGCGGCGAGGAGGGCCTGTTCATCGCCGAGTGGGACATGTCGATCCTCGCGATGGGCAGCCCGATGGCCGCGCCCTACGCCGAGATCTCGCCGCCGCGCAAGGTCTTCCCCCCCGCCTACGAGGTGGGCGGCGCCGGCTCGTGGACCTACTCCGACACCGCGAACATGACCGACCCGAGCTTTGGCAGCTTCACCGCCGAGTCCTCGGGCACCTTCGTCGATGGCGGCTTCGAGGAGATCACGCTCTACGACGGCTCGAAGCACGACGCCTTCAAGCTCACCAACACCTACACGGTGACGATCTCGCTGATGGGCCAGACCATCAACGGCGTCCAGGAGCTCTGGTACGTCGAGAACCTCGGGCTGGTGAAGGAAATCAACACCAACACCGACACGGCGACGGTGATCATCTCGCGCGACCTCACCAGCTACTCTGGCCTCACGCCCTAGGAACCCTCCCATGCTCGTTCTGCTCTTGTCGCTGGCGCTGGCCGACAACCACACCACCACCTTCGCGATCGACCCTCAGTACACCGACCCGCCCTTCGCCGGGCTCGAGCGCCTCTACGTCGACCCCGCGCAGAGCGCGGCGCAGATCAAGCCGGTGGCCAGTCGTCCCGCCGTGGAGGGCGTGAAGGACGTCCCCGGCAAGGGGCAGCTGGTCTACACCAACCCGATGAGCCAGTGGGGCGAGGTCACGGTCAACGGCCTCAAGATCGGCACGATCGGTCCCTTCGCCACGATGACCCTGGACGGCATCGCGCCGGGCTGGTACCAGGTCGACGTGTGGGTGGCCACCGGGCTCACCCGGCGCTTCGCGGTGGAAGTCGTCGCCCCCTGACTAGCGGCTGAAGACGCCCTCGATCACCGACTCGCCCACCGCCGGCGGCTGGATGAACACCAGGTCGAAGGTCCGGTACGTCACCCAGAGCAAGCTGGGGTCATCGAGATTCCGGTCGAAGGTGTAGCGCAGCGACGTGGGGTGACCGTCTAGGTCGGCGAGCACGTCGACGGTGTACCAGTCGAGATCGAATCGACTGCCCTTGGGCATGGCCTTGTCGCGACAG
>VGRQ01000148.1 GCA_016875315.1 Deltaproteobacteria bacterium
CGGGAGGGCAGCAGCGAGGGCGGCGGCGCGGACCGCCGCGGGATCGGCGTCGAGGCGGTCGCCGAGCATGAGGATGCGCTCCACCATGCGCCGCGGCACGCGCAAGTCACCCTCGCAGGGCGTGCGCTCCGCCACGTGGAGGGCGAGCTCGATGGCAAGCTGGCGGGTGCGCTCGTCCTCGCGGTTGCGCCGGTATCGCTGCTCGCGGTCGCGCGCGAAGAGGGCGATGAGCCCACCGATGACGCAGCCGGTGAGGATCTCGGCGAGCATGGGGGCGAGATCGGATCGAGAGATCGGCCGCATGAGCGGCGCGCCGCTGTCGCCCGCGGCTGACCGTCGCAGGGCCGTTGACCCACGCGCCGCCGCGCAATAGCCCCGGCCCGCCCCCGAGGACCGCGTGGCCGTGCTCTACCTGGAAGACGGACGTTTCTTCGCGGGGGATTCTTTTGGCGCACGCAGCACCCGCGTGGGCGAGCTGGTCTTCAACACCGCGATGACCGGCTACCAGGAGGTGCTCACCGACCCCTCCTACTGCGAGCAGATCGTGGTGATGACCACGGCGCACGTCGGCAACTACGGCGTCAATCGCGACGACGAGGAGTCGGGCCGGGTGTGGCTCAGCGGCTTCGCGGCGCGCTGTTTCTCGCGGGTCACGAGCAACCACCGCGCCGAGGGCAGCCTCGACGACTACCTCCGCCAGGCCGGGGTCCCCGGCATCCACGGGCTCGACACCCGCGCCGTCGTCCGCCACATCCGCAGCAAGGGCGCCATGCGCGCCGTGCTCACGACGGAAGACCTGTCGAACGACGAGCTGCGCGCTCGCTGCCTCGCCTGGCCCGGGATGGAGGGACGTGCGCTGGCGAGCGAGGTGAGCTGTCGCGAACCGTACACGTTTGCAACCGGCAACGGGCCGCGTATCCACGTGCTCGACGGGGGCTGCAAGCGCAACCTGCTGCGCCTCTTCGCCAGCAAGGGCTGCCACGTGGAGGTGTTCCCCGCCGATACCCCCGCCGAGGTGTTCGGTCGCGACTGCAACGCGGTATTTCTCAGCAACGGCCCGGGCGACCCGGCGGCCCTGCCGGGCATGTTCGGCGAGGTGCGGAAGGTGCTGGGCAAGACGCCCATCCTCGGGGTGTGCCTCGGTCACCAGCTGCTCGGTCTCGCCCTCGGTGCCACCACCTTCAAGCTGCGCTTCGGTCACCGGGGGGGCAACCACCCGGTGCGCGACATGGAAACGGAGCGCGTGGAGATCACCTCCCAGAATCACGGCTTCTGCGTCGACCCGGCCGGGATCGAGCGCGCCGGGGGTCGCGTCACCCACGTCAACCTCAACGACGGCACGCTCGAGGGCTTCGTCCACCCCGATCTCCGCGTGATCTGCGTGCAGTTCCACCCCGAGGCGGCCCCCGGTCCTCGCGACTCGCGGCACCTCCTCGTCGACCGTTTCCTCCGCATGGCCGGGAGCTGAGATGCCGAAGCGCACCGACATCCAGAGCATCCTCATCATCGGCTCCGGCCCGATCGTCATCGGCCAGGCGTGCGAGTTCGACTACTCCGGCACGCAGGCCTGCAAGGCGCTGCGCGCGCTCGGCTACCGGGTGATCCTGATCAACAGCAATCCCGCCACGATCATGACCGACCCCGACGTGGCCGACGCCACCTACATCGAGCCGCTCACGCCGGAGTTCGTGGAGCGGGTGATCGCGCGGGAGAAGCCACACGCGGTGCTCCCCACCGTGGGCGGCCAGACCGGGCTCAACCTCGCGATGGAGCTGCACAAGCGGGGCGTGCTCGAGGCCCACGGCTGCGAGCTCATCGGCGCCAAGCCCCGCGCCATCGCCCTCGCCGAGGATCGCGAGCTGTTCAAGCAGGCGATGGAGGAGATCGGCGCGGCGGTGCCCCGGGCCGGGGTGGCCCACAGCCTCGCCGAGGCCGAGGCCATCGCCCGCGACGTGGGACTCCCCGCCGTGGTGCGGCCGAGCTTCACGCTGGGCGGCAGCGGCGGCGGCATCGCCTACAACCTCGACGAGCTGCGCGACATCGTGGCCCAGGGCCTCGACCTCTCGCCCACCCGGCAGGTGCTGGTGGAGGAGAGCGTGGTGGGCTGGAAGGAGTTCGAGCTGGAGGTCATGCGCGACCTCGCCGACAACGTCATCATCATCTGCTCGATCGAGAACGTCGACCCGATGGGCGTCCACACCGGGGACAGCATCACCGTGGCCCCGGCGCAGACGCTCACCGACCGGGAGTACCAGGACCTGCGCGACCTGTCCCTCGCGATCATCCGCAAGATCGGCGTGGAGACCGGTGGGTCGAACATCCAGTTTGCGGTCTCGCCTCACGACGGCAGCATCCGGGTCATCGAGATGAACCCGCGCGTGTCGCGATCGTCGGCGCTGGCGAGCAAGGCCACCGGCTTCCCCATCGCCAAGATCGCCGCGCAGCTCGCCGTGGGCCTCACCCTCGACGAGATCAAGAACGACATCACGAGGGTGACCCCGGCCAGCTTCGAGCCCGCGATCGACTACACCATCGTGAAGATCCCCCGCTGGAACTTCGAGAAGTTCAGCGGCGCCAGCAAGCAGCTCGGCACCTCGATGAAGTCGGTGGGCGAGGTGATGGGCATCGGGCGCACCTTCGAGGAGGCGATGGGCAAGGCGATCGCCTCGCTGGAAGGCGGCTTTGCCAACGCCGCGGGCTGGACCGACGCCGAGCTTCGCGAGCGAGCCGTGGCCGCCACGCCCGACCGCCTGCCGGCGATCTTCGAGAGCTTGCGACGCGGCGTGTCGCCCGAGGAGATCCACGCCGCCACCGCCATCGATCCGTGGTTCCTCGACCGCATGTCGGCCATGGTCGAGGCCGAGCGCAGCGTCCGGTCGGCGCCGAGCTTGTCCCCGGAGGTCCTCCGGGCCGCCAAGCGGGCGGGCCTGTCCGACCATCGCATCGCCAGCGTGATGGGTCTCACCGAGAGAGCGGTCACCGAACGTCGCGAGTCTGTGGGCGCTCAGCCGGTCTACAAGCGCGTGGATACCTGCGCCGCCGAGTTCGAGAGCCACACGCCCTACCTCTACTCCACCTGGGAGGAGGAAGACGAGGCCGGCGAGAGCGAACGGGAGCGCGTGGTGATCCTCGGCAACGGGCCCAACCGCATCGGGCAGGGGCTGGAGTTCGACTACGCCTGCTGCCACGCCGCCTTCGCCGTGCGCGAGGAGGGCCTGGTGTCGGTGATGGTCAACTGCAACCCGGAGACGGTGAGCACCGACTACGACACCTCCGACAAGCTCTACTTCGAGCCGGTGACGGCCGAGCACGTGCGCGGGGTGGTCCACCGCGAGAAACCGCGCGGCGTCATCCTGCAGTTCGGTGGTCAAACGCCGCTGAAGCTGAGTCACCGCGTGGGCGCGGTCCTCGGCACCTCACCCGAGGCCATCGATATCTGCGAGGATCGGAAACGTTTCAACGCGCTGCTCATCGAGCTGGGGATTCGCCAGCCCGAGGGCGAGATGGTGCTCACCCGGGAGGAGTCCTTCGCCGCCGCCGCGCGGCTCGGCTTCCCGCTGCTGGTGCGCCCCTCGTACGTGCTCGGCGGCCGCGGGATGAAGACCTGCTTCGACGACGCCGACTTCAAGGCCGCTGTCGACGAGGCCATCCTCGTGTCGGAGTCGCACCCGCTCCTCATCGACCGGTTCCTCGAGGGAGCGGTGGAGTACGACGTCGACGCCCTCTGCGACGGCGAGACGGTACACATCTGCGGGGTCATGGAGCACATCGAGGAGGCCGGCATCCACAGCGGCGACAGCACCACCGTGTTCCCGGCGGTGCAGCTCTCCGACAAGAACCGCGCCGAGATGGAAGCCATCGTGCGTCGCATCGCCCTGCGCGTCGGCGTGGTGGGCCTGGTGAACGTGCAGTTCGCGGTGCAGCGCGGCGTCGTCTACGTGATCGAGGTGAACCCGCGCGCCAGCCGCACCGTGCCCTACCTCGCCAAGGCCACCGGCCACCCCATCGCCAGCATCGCGACGAAGCTGCTCCTCGGCAAGAAACTATCCGACTTCGACCTGTCGAAGAACTGGGGACAGGGCTACTCCTTCGTGAAGGCCCCGGTGTTCCCATGGCGGCGCTTCCCGGGGGTCGACACCGTGCTCGGTCCCGAGATGCGCAGCACCGGCGAGGTGATGGGCGTGGGCACGAGCTTCGGCGAGGCCTACGCCAAGGCGCTCATCGCCGCCGGGCTCTCGCTGCCCACCTCGGGCGGCGTGTTCATGAGCTTCCGCGACCTCGACAAGCACGAGGCCCCGCCCATCGCCCGCGCCCTGCACGAGCTGGGCTTCCAGCTCTACGCCACGCGCGGCACGGCCGCGGAGCTCGATCGTCACCGCATCCCCGCCACCAGGGTGTGGAAGGTGCGCGAGGGGCGCCCCGACGTGGTGGATCGCATCAAGAACGGCGACATCCAGCTCATCATCAACACCCCCCTCGGCAAGAAGGCGCAGTACGACGAGGCGGCGATGCGGCTCAGCGGCCTCCGTTTCGGCGTGCCCTGCATCACCAACCTCCAGGCCGCGAAGGCCCTGCCCGCGGCGCTGCGGGCCTTGAAAGCCGGGGAGATGGGGGTGACGAAGTTGCAGGAGCTGTCCCGCGCGTGACCCGCACCCTCCTCGTCGGCGACGTCCACGGCTGCGCGGCGGCGCTCGACGGGCTCGTGGCCCACGCCAAGCCCGACAAGATCGTGCTCCTCGGCGATCTCTTCACCAAGGGCCCCGACCCGCGCGGCGTGTGGGAACGAATCCAGAGCTGGAAGCCCGAGTGCATCCTCGGCAACCACGACTTCAAGGTCGTGGCCATCTGGGACGGGCCCTCCACGAGCAAGGCCTACGCGGCGCGCGCCGCCCTGCCCGACGAGGCGCGAGACTGGATCGCGAACTTGCCGCTTTTCTGGCGGGCTCCAGGGGTGATCGCCGTACACGCGGGGCTGCATCCGCACGAGGGCATCGCAGGCACCGACCCCTCGATGGCGATCATCCTCCGCCGCTGGCCCCACGACCACGACCGCGCCAACCCCTTCTGGTGGCAACTGTGGCAGGGCCCGGAGCGCGTGGTGTACGGCCACGACGCGATGCGCGGCCTCCAGGTGCGCCCGCGAAGCATCGGCCTCGACACCGGCTGTTGTTACGACCACGCGCTCAGCGGCTGGATCATGGAGGCCGACGAGGTGTTCCAGGTGGATCCCGCGGGCAGGCCCATCGTCCCGCCGCGGCAATTCTGGACCGACTTCGCCGAGCCGGGGGCGGGTTGACGCACCGGCCCTCCCGTCGCAATACTTGGCGCGCATGATGCTCTCCCTGCTGGCCTGTTTCCCCACCACGCCCGTCCCGGCCGACACCGCCGACACCGCCGCCGACGACACCGCCAACGACACCGCCGACACCGAGGACACCGGCGAGGAGGAGGAGATCCTCTTCACCAAGTACAAGGTGGACGACCCGTCCAGCGTCCAGGGCGTGTACTCCTCGGGCAGCGGGGTGTACCTCGTCTCGCACGGGGCCGAGGCCTGGGTAGGTTCGGCGTCGGAGGACTGGGATTCGATCGCCATCCCCGCCGAGCTCGCCGGGCTGGGCCTCAACGACCTGTGGGGCGCGGGCAAGGACGACGCGCTGGAGCTGGCCATCGCCGCCGACGACGGCTGGGTGGCCACCTACGCCGCCGCGGCCTGGACCGTGTGGAACATCGGCAGTCGCGACAACCTGGGCATCAGCGGCAACAGCACCACCGACCTCGTGGTGGTGGGCGACAACGGCCTCGCGCACTTCGACGGCAGCGCTTGGACGGTGGAAGCCACGCCCGGCGTGACGATGAACGACGTGTGGGCCTACAGCACCGGCGCCTACGCCGTGGGCGACGAGGGCGCCGTGTACCGCCGCGACGCCGACGGCAACTGGTCGATCTCAGACACCGGTCGCGACGGCAACTTCCACGCAGTGAGCGGCTCGGGCGCCTCCGACGTGTGGGTGGGCGGCGACCAGGGCGCCATCCTTCACTGGGACGGCGGCGACTGGGAAACCCCCGAGACCGGCACCAAGAACACCATCAACGCCGTCTTCGTGGCCGAGGAAGACAACGTGATCGCGGTGGGCAACACCGGCACCGCGCTCAAGTGGGGCGGGAAAAGCTGGAAGCTGCTGACCACCGACACCAACCAGAACCTCTACGCGGTCCACGGCGTGTCGGGCGCCAACGCCTGGGCAGCCGGCGACGGCGGCCTAGTGATGCAGTACAAGGAAGAGTAGGGGCTACCGCGCCAGTTGCCTCACCAGCGATTTCAGCGTCTCCTTCGCCGAGGCGATGATGCCCTTGCGCACCAGCGACTTGGGCACCGGCAGGTCGACCTCGGTGAGCACGCGGTAGGTGACGCGCGTGCCGCCCCCGGGCTGCGGAGCGAGCTTCCACTCCGCCTCGTAGGCGGTGATGTCGTCGCTCTCGAGCAGCTTGAACTTGAAGCCATGCGCCGTGGGGCAGCGCTGCGAGGTGTAGGTGAGCGGGTCCCACGCGCCCTTCACCGTGACGCCGAGCGTGAGGCAGTCGCCCCGCGAGATCGTCTGGACCTGCAAGACCTCGGGCGTCAGCGCGCCCGCACGCTGCGGGTCGGCCAGCAAGGCGCGTACTTCCGCCTCGGACTGGGGGACCACACACTCCACCACGACGGTGCCATTCGACTCGACGAGCGTTGACGGATCCTGCGCCAGGGCCGCGGTGCTGAGCAGCAACATGGAGCGGCAATACCCCCGGCGCTGACGACCGTCAATGAGAGGTGCGAAAAACTTTTCGCACCTTCGCCCCGACTCCCGGCACGCAGCTTGCTTGCCTCCTTGGCCACCAACGGGAGCCGCCTTGATTCTCATCACCCTCCTCCTCGCCTGCGCCCCGGCCGAGACCACCAAGGGCAGCCCGCAGGCACACACGCCAGCCGTCACGGCGCTGGCCGACGCGACCGACGCGGAGCTCGAGTCCGTCGTCTACGCGATCGGCTCGGGAAGCGCGCAGGCAGCGCAGGCCATGGTGGAGCTGGCGGAGCTCGACGCCACGACGGCGGAGTCCGAGGGACTCGCACCCTGTCCCAGCCTCCAGGTGGCCGACGACGGGCTCACCATCGCGACCGGAAGCTGCACGAGTGCGCTCACGGGCAACACCTACACCGGGAGCTTCACCGAGCGTGGGCTCGGCATCATGGGAGGCGAGGTCGAAGACACCCTGCAGGCCCGCCTCGACTCCACCGGCTTCGAGCTGACCACCTCCGAGGGCCACCGCGGGAGCTTCGCGGGCACCGCGGCCATCGAGATCGGGAGTGACGGCAGCCGTGGCTCGTACGACCTCGCCGCGGAGTACGGGCAACTGCCCCCCTTCCGCAACTGGGGCGAAGTGGACTGCCCCGAGGTGGACGGAGCGCAAGTGTGCGACGAGTCGTCGTGGCACCACCACGTCGAGGGCCTAGGGGTCCTGCGCATCTCGGACGAAGCCGACGGCAGCCCCTGGCGCGTCGATGGCGCGAGTGACGGGATGACCATCACCGCGCCCGACGAGGGACAGGATTTCAGCGCCGAGTTCGACGACGGCTCCACGCGCGTCTTCCGCGTGTTTCACGCGGAAGACCTCGTGCGGGCCGCGAGCGCCGCCCTGGGCGACTAGCCGCCGAAGACCGCCTTCACGTCGTTGAAGATGCCCTCGGCTTCCTTCACCATGTCGTCAAGCATCTGGGGGGTGTCGCCCATGATCTTGATGTCGTCGGTGAGGATCTTGGTCTTCTTCGGGATGTCGAGCGGGTTGCTCTTCAGCACGCTGGGGAGCTGGGCGGGGAAGGCCTGGGCCTGCGAGATGAGGCCGGTGATCTCGGTCTTGAGGGCGATGCAGGTGTCGATGGTGGACTTGCCCGCGTCGACGAGGCCGTTGACCGCGTCGATGCCCTTGGTGACGTTCTCGGGCGCGGCGTCGCTGGCCTTCAGCTTCGGCATCGTGCCGTCCATCGCGACGCTGATCTTGTCGCCGGCCTTGGCCTTGAGATCGTCGACCGCCGTCTTGAAGGGCGCGTCGGTGGCCACGCCCAGCGCGCTGTTCACGTTGGCGCGGGCGGTGGACATGTTGGTGGTCTGCGTCTTGATCTTGTCCTGAATGCCCTTGGCCGAGCCGAGCACGCCGTCGAAGGCATCGACACCGAGAAGCTGGATCTCGGGCTGGCTGCTGGTGGTGCTGGTGTCCTTCTTGCCGGCGAGGGCAACGGACGGCAGGGCGATGGCGGCCGCGAGGGCGGCGAGGGCGAGAGAACGACGGAACATGAGGTCTACTCCTTGAGCGCCGCACGGTTATCCGGCCGCCTCGAAGCCGCCAGCGACCGACGTTGGAAATCCTCCACCTCTACCGCCCCGTCGCCGGTTCAATGCGCGCACAGGACGTGCAGGTGATCCACACCGCGCACGCGCTCGCGCGGCTGGGCCACCGGGTCACGGTCCTCGCCGACCGCGGGCCGGTCGAGGCCGATCCGTTGGCAACGTGGGGCCTAGAACCGATTGAAACACTCGACCTCCGCGTAGCGCCCACGCGCTGGCGGCCCGCGGCAGGCTGGTGGTTCCGCCTCGCCGCCGCACGCTGGGCCGATGCCTCCGGTCGCGACAGAATCGTGTACGCGCGAGAGATGAAGTATGTGCAGCTTTTCCCACCGCCGGTGCGGGTGGTGTTCGAGGCCCACGACTGCGCCCAGATGGTGGCGCTCGACCGCCGCGAGCAGGCAGGCCCGGTGGAGGCGCTGGAGCGCGCGACGCTGGCCCGCGCCGCCGCGCTGGTGAGCAACTGCGGCGGCACGATGGCCGCCCTGGAAGAGACCTACGGCACCGCCCTCCCCGCGCGGCGCAGAGTCATCCACAACGCCACCCGACCCGACCGGCAACTCGCCCGCGATCCGAGTCCAACGCCGATCGTCGGCTACACCGGCTCGCCGCGCGCCTACAAGGGACTGCAGCACGTGTTCGACAGCCTGCCGCGCTGGCCATCGGGCGTGGAGCTCGAGATGGTGGGTGGCGCCCCGGCAGGCGTGCCACCCGCGGTCCGCGTGCGTCCCACGGTGCCCACGGGAGAACTTCCCGCGATCATCGCGCGCTACCACGCGCTCCTGCTGCCTCTCGACGACAACCTCTTCGGTCGCCGCCTCACCTCCCCCCTCAAGCTCTGGGACTACCTCGCCACCGGCATCCCCATGGTCGCGGCCGACCTGCCCACCGTGCGGGAGATCGCGGGCGATCGACCGTTCTACTACCAGCCGGGGAACGCGGACTCGCTGGCCGAGGCCCTCCGGCGCGCGCTCGCCGCCGGCGCGTCGCCGCCGCTGCTGCGCACCTGGGACGATCGCGCCCGCGACATCGATGCCCTGCTGCGGGAGGTCGTCGCGTGATCCTCTACGTGGTCCGCTACCACCCCGCGCTCTCGGAGACCTTCGTGCGCGACGAGGCCGCGGGCCTCCACGCCCTGGGCCTGCCGATCGAGCTGGCCGCCTTCGACCGCCGCGAGGCCATCGAGATCCCCCTTCCCTTCCCGGTCCACGCCCAGCCCCACCGCTGGGGCTGGCTGCCCTGGCTCCCGCGGCTGGCCGTCGAGTGGTTGCGACGCCCGGGGCTCGCCAGTCCCCGGGTGCTCTGGCTCGCGACCCTCGCGCGCCGGGCCCGCCACGTCCACGTTCACTTCGCCGGCGAGGCGGCGCTCTGGGCGCACGAGGCCTGTGCCCGCGCGGGCGTCCCCTACACCCTCACCGTCCATGCCGCCGACCTGTTCAAGCCGCTGCCCCAGCTCCGGGCCCTCCTGGGCGACGCGCGCGAGGTGCTCACCATCTCCGCGCACAACCAGGCGTTGATCGCCGAGCGGTATCACATCGCGACCAGAATCGTTCGAATGGGCGCGCGACTGCCCCCGCGCCCGGCCACGCCAAGCTCGCCGCCGACGCTCTTGTTTGCCGGCCGCAACGTTCCCAAGAAGGGACTCGA
>VGRQ01000149.1 GCA_016875315.1 Deltaproteobacteria bacterium
CGCTGTTCCGGGCCGGCGTGGCCCGCGTCACCGGCCTCGTCAACCTCCCGGCCACCGCGCACGGGCGGGCGGCGAGCGCCGAGCTCTCCGAGCAGGTGGTGGCCTCGTTCAACCTCAAAGACCCGCCGCGCCGCGTCTTCGCCGAGGGGCTTGCCTTCGACACGCTGCCGGAAGACACCCCCGCCGGGGAGTGGAGCGAGCGGGAAGGCCTCGCCGCCGCCGAGGTGGCGGAGATCCTCGGGGTCGACTCTGGGCGCCTTGGCGTCCAGGTGGTCACCCAGCCGATCTTCGCGGGCATCACCGCCGCGCTCTACGCCCGGGGCACGGTCGATGCTTCCGCCGCCGAGGAACTGCTCCGGGGCTCCCCCGGCCTCGCGTCGGCGGCACGGTCCACGCTGGTGCGGCCTCGCAAGGTGATGGGTCGCACGCCGGTGTACTGGACCGGCCTGCGCGACGACCCCGCCAACGAGGGTGTCCACTTCTGGATCGCGGGCGACAACCTCGCCGGCGCCGGTGCCGCCGTGCCCATCGCCGTGGCCGAGGCCGTGCTCGAGGCTGGCCTGCTCTCCTCGCTGGAGGCCTGATGTTCGTTTCGTTCCTCGCCTCCGCCCTCGTCGGCCCCGCGTGGGCCATCCCCGACCACGAGGTGGTGGCCTTCGGCACGTCCTCGCCGGTCGCGCGCGTGGTGGCCTCGCCCGAGGGCAGCTGGATCGCGTGGACCACCGACGATGGCCAGGTGATCGCGCTCGACACCACCACCTGGACCGAGTGGCCGGTGGATCTGGAAGGAGGCGGGGCAGCCGAGGGGGCCATCGCGCTCGGCGGTGCGCCGGGGAGCACCTACCTGGCCGTCCAGAGCGACGGGAAGGCCGTGGAACTGTACGGGCTCAGCGTCTACGACGGCGTGAGCTACCAGCGTACCTTCAACCTCGCGTACTCGGTCCTCGACCTCGCGGTCGACAGCGAGAAGCTCTTCGTGGCGCTCGACACCAGCGACTACCCGAGCATCTACGGCTATGGCGTGAGCACCGGGTCGGCCGACAGCGAGTACGCCACCCTCGACTACAGTGGCTTCGTGGCGATGGGGGCGCGGGTCAGCGCCACCGGGAGCGGCGGCAGCGACACGGGCGACGGCGGCGGCGGCGGCGACGCCGAGGCCTCGGAGCCTAGCACGACCGCCAGCTACCTCTACGTCCTGCATCCCGACGCGGCACTGTCGCAGGTGAGCGCCAGTGCCTACACCGACGCCTCCTCGAGCTGGGCCGGGGGCGGCAACCTCGTCGACATGTGGGTCGACAGTGGCGACGCCATCTGGATGGCCGACGGCACCGCCGACACCGGCAGCTTCGCCTACGTGATCGGCGACTCGTCGGAGATCGAGATCTACTGGGCCACCGCCAACATCGGCGCCGTGTGGCAGGTCGCGGGCAGCACCACCGGCGGCTACCTCGCGGGCGCGGCGAGCGATGGTGTCCACTTCTTCTCGGTGACCGAGGGCACCCAGCTCGGCGAGGAAGTGGCCTGGGTGGGCCTCACCGGCGTGGCCGACATGGTCGGCACCGAGGGGCATCTCTTCGCTGGCGTCGACGATGGCGTGCGCGTGCTCTCCGACCGCCCCTGGGTCGAGATCATCTCGCTCTCCTCCGACTCGGGCGCGCCGGGCGAGGAGCTCTCGGTCGAGTTCACGTCCGACAGCGAGGGGAGCTGGAGCGCTGCGCTCATGGACGCCAACGGGGGTAGCGGGGCCGAGGCCGCCACCGGCCAGGTGAGCGCCGGGGAGACGGTGGAGTTCAGCTTCAACTTGCCGGAGGAGGCGGAGGGCGAGTCGGGCGACGTGGTCTACCGGCTGGAGGTGACCGTCGACCCCCCGTCCGAGGGTCCCACCGGTCGCGACGCGGTCTTCGTCACCCGCGACGACGCGCCCGACCGCGTGAGCCTCGGCAGCGACAACGTCATCCCCGGCGACCAGCGGATCACCGTCACCTTCCCCGGGGTCGACGAGGGCGAGGCCACCTCGTACATCGTCTACCTCACGACCACCGAGTTCGAGGCCGCCGACTACCCCGTTGGCGGCCCCACCTACGAGGGCCCCGACACCTGGCTCGCGACGCGCACGATGCCGCTGGAAGACACCGCCGACGAGTTCACCAACGCGGTGGTGTGCAGCCTCGATCCGCTCACCAACGACACCACCTACTACGTTGCCGTGCGCGCGATCGACGCCAGCACCGGCACGCCCCAGGAGGGGCCCATGTCCAAGGTCATCCCCGTTACCCCCTCGGAAACCTACGCGCTCACCGAGCTGCGCGGCCTCACCGGCTGGTGCGGTCTCCCCCTGGTACAGGCCGGCTGGCTCGGCGTCGCGGCGGCGGCGATGGTGCTCGCGCGCCGTCGCTCGGCGGCCGCGGTCGCGCTGGCGCTCCTCGTCCTGCCGGGCGCGGCCCAGGCCAAGCCCCACGAGGACGATCTCACCAGCCGCAAGTTCGACCTGGAGCTGCGCTACGGCCCCTTCCTCACCCAGGAAGACGCGCTCCTCGCCGACGCCTTCGGCGCCGAGAACAACCGGCTCTTGCGGGGCGACATCGGCTGGGCCAGCAACTACGCCGAGCTCGACATCGGCTTCGGCCTCTGGGCCGACGAGGGCACGCTGGTGAGCATCGAGGGGCTCTCCAGCGCCGACGCCGACGCGCTCACCGTGGTGCCCTTCTCCTTCGACGCCACCCTGCGCGGTGACATCTGGAAGGAGCAACCCGTGGTGCCCTTCGCCCGCGCGGGCGTCGATCTCTGGCTCTGGAACGAGCGCTGGGAGGCCAAGTACGACGAGAGCGGTGGCGACAGCGTGACGGCGGGCACCTTTGGCTACCACTGGGCGGCCGGCCTGTACTTGTTGCTCGACCCGCTCGACCAGGGCTCCGCGAGCCACCTCGAGACCATCGCCAGCGTGAACGACACCTACCTCGTGGCGGAGTATCGCCAGAGCTACGCGCTCGGCGACAAGGACGAGATCATCGACTTCACTTCGACCGAGCTGACTTTCGGCCTCAAGTTCGACTACTGAGCATGGCCGCCACCTGGCGCCTCGTCATCGAGTACGACGGCAGCGCCTTCTCCGGCTGGCAGCGGCAACCTCGGGATCCCAGCGTCCAGGCCACGCTGGAGGCGGCGCTCGGGACGCTGTTCGGCGTGCCCCGGGTGATCACCCACGCGAGCGGTCGCACCGACGCCGGGGTACACGCGCTCGGGCAGGTGGTGAGCTTCACCGCCGAGAAGCACAGAGATCCCGAGCACGTCCGCCTCGGGCTCAACACGCTGTTGCCGCCCGAGGTGAGCGTGATCGACGCCGCGCTCGCGCCGGCGGGCTTCCACGCACGGCTGTCGGCGGTGGGCAAGACCTATCGCTACCGCGTGCTGCACCGTCGCGACCGGAGCCCCTTTCACCACCGTTACGCATTCCAGCTCCGCGTGGCCTGCGAGTGGGCGGCCATCGAGCAAGGCATGGGCGCGCTCGTCGGCACGCATGACTTCTCGGCCTTCCGAGGCGCGGGATGTACCGCGAAGTCGCCGGTGCGCACCATCGACTGGGCGCGTCACCGGCAGGACGCCGACGAGCACTTCCTGGAGTTTCACGGCAACGGCTTCCTGCGCTACCAGGTGCGCCGGATGGTTGGCACGCTGATCGAGGTCGGGACAGGAAAGCGCGCGGCGTCGAGCGTCGCCGAGGTGCTGTCGGGTCGCGACCCGCGGGCC
Organism: Deltaproteobacteria bacterium; assembly: GCA_016875315.1. Classification (GTDB taxonomy): domain Bacteria; phylum Myxococcota_A; class UBA796; order UBA796; family SXON01; genus SXON01. Next base: position 3,748 of record VGRQ01000149.1, read on the forward strand.
GCCGGCAAGACGGCGCTCCCGTGTGGCCTTTACCTCGTGAGCGTGGACTACCCGGCCGCGGCGCTGCTACTCGACGCAGTCGCCGGTGTGCAGGAGCCAGGTGGTGTCGCCCACGGCGGTGGCGCCGCTGCCGACGCAGGCGCCGGTGACGAGTAGGTCGAGATCGCCGTCCTGGTCCCAGTCGAAGAGCCCCCAGGGGATCTTGGTGGCGTTGCAGTCGAGGGCCGAGGAGGGACTGGCGAAGGAGCGCACGCCGCCGGCCGAGTAAACGGCGGGGAGCGCGAAGCTGTAGGCCTCCTCGGCGAAGCCGGTGCTGCCGTCGCCGAGGTGCGCGTACCAGTACTCGGCGCCGCTGCCGAGGTCGCCGCACACGTCCATCAGGATCAGGTCGGTGATGCCGTCGCCGTCGATGTCCTCGACGGAGTGGCCCGGCGTGCCGTCGCCGCAGGCCACGATGTCGCTCCCGGCAGAAAAGGGCGTCGTGCCCTCGGCGCCGTAGGCGGCCGGTAGCGCGTAGCTGAGCTCGTCGCTGGCGAAGCCGGTGCCGGTGTTCCGGTGGACGAGCCAGCGGGTGTCGCCGACGCTCAGGTCGCCGTCGCAGGTCTCGGTGACGACGAGGTCGCCGAGCTCGTCGCCGTCCATGTCGAGCAACATGTGACCGGGGACGCCCTCGCCGCAGGAGGTGGATCCCATCTTGCCCACGAAGGGTTGCTGGCCTTCCTCGCCGTAGGCCGCGGGGAGCGACCACTGGATGGCGGCGGCCTCCAGCCCGCTGCCGTTGCCCAGGTACACCAGCCACTGGCTGTCGCCGGTCGCGGTCTCGGAGCAGGTCTCGGTGACGACGAGGTCGGGCAACAGGTCACCGTTGATGTCGGCCAGCTCGTAGCCGGGGATGTTCACCGCGCAGTTGGCCTCGCCGCGGGTGGCGGTGAAGGCCGGGTAGCCGGCCTCCCCGTACCCACCGGGGAGCGCGAAGCTCGCCGGGGCCTCGGCAAAGCCGGCGGCGCTGGCCGCGTGTACGCGCCACTCGGTGGCGCCCACGGCCTCGTCATCGCAGCCCTCGGTGATCACGAGGTCGGCGAGCAGGTCGCCATCGAGGTCGGTGAGGTCGTGGGCGGGGATGCCGTCGCCGCACACCGCGCCGCTCACGGTGTTGGCGAAGGGCGCCGCCCCCTCGGCGCCGTAGTCACCGGGCAGCGCGTAGTCCGATGCGCCCTCGGCGAAACCGTCCGCGGTGGCGGGGTGTACCAGCCAGCGGGTGTCGCCGGTGGCCTCGTCGTCGCCGCACACGAAGGTGATGACGAGGTCGAAGCCGCCGTCGCCGCTCATGTCGAGCACGGTGTGCGCCGGGGTGTTGTCGTCGCACGACGCGAAGCCGCTCACGATGTCGAAAGGCAAGCTGCCGCCGTCGCCGTAGGCCTCGGGCAGGGTGATGATCGCCGGCTCGGCGGCGAAGTTGCCGGCGTAGCAGGTGGCCGGGTCGCAGTCGTCGTCCTTGCCGTTGTAGCGGACCTCGATCGCGCCGGGGAACACGTCGGCGTCGCCGTCGTCGCAATCGATGTCGCTCGTGAATCCATCGGCGTCGGCGTCGACCGGGCCGCCGGCGCCGGTGTCGGTGCCCTTCGGCTCGTCGTCGGGGCAGGCGAGGAGGGCGAAAAGCAGCATGGGATCCACCCGGGGGGCGGGCAGTCTAGCGCGCTATCTTGTCCCCATGGTGCTCCTGCTCGCCGCCTGCGCCGAGACGGTGACCCCCGGCGACAGTGTCGACCCGGGTGACGACGAGTCGAGCCTGCTGGGCCCCTTCCTCGATGGCGACTGCGATCCCCTCGTCCCCGAGCTTTGCGGCCTGCCGTTTCCCTCCAACGTCTACATGGTTCCCGACGAGGCGTCGGCGACGGGCGCCCGCGTGGCCTTCGGCCCCACCACGCTCCCGGTGTCGGACGACGGGCTGCAGTCCACGCCCGACCTGCTCAACGTGGCCGACGGCTTCTCGCCGGCGGCCGGGCCCATCGCCTTCCTCCCGGGCGCCACCGACACCGGGTTCGCGCCGCCCTCCGACCCCGCGGCCTCGCTGGCGGGCGAGTCGCCCACGGTGATCATCGATGCCGCCACCGGCGCGCGAGTCGCCCACTTTGCCGAGCTCGACATGAGCCACGACGACGACAGCCGCCGGGCCATCCTGCTCCGCCCCGTCACCCTGCTCGAGCACGGCCACCGATACATCGTGGCGCTGCGCGGCGTCGTCGATGCCAACGGCGCGCCCGTGGCGGCGAGCCCGGTCTTCGCCGCGCTCCGCGACGGCACCGCCCATGACGACCCGAGCGTGGCGTCGCGCCGCGGCCTCTACGCCGACATCTTCGAGCGCCTCGACGACGCGGGGGTGGCCCGCGAGGAGGTCCAGCTCGCCTGGGACTTCACGGTGGCTAGTCGCGACAGCACCGCCGGTCGGCTGCTCGCCATGCGTGACGACGCGCTGTCCCGTGCCGGCGAGGGCGCCACCTACGCGTTCACCTCGGTGGAGAGCGATCCCTACCCGGGCATCGTCCTGCGGCTGGAGGGCACCGTCGACGTGCCGCTCTACCTCGACGATGGCGGCCCGGGGGGCACCCTGGTGCTCGGCGACGACGGGCTGCCGGTGTACCAGGGCACCTACCCCTACCCCTTCGTGCTGCTCGTGCCCGAGTCCTGCGCCGGGCAGAGCTGTCCCGTGGTGCAGTACGGGCACGGGCTCTTCGGGAGCCGCTACTCGGTCGACCAGGATGGCTACTACCAGGCCGCCTCGAACTTCGGCGCGGTGGTGCTCTCGATGGACTGGATCGGCATGTCCAACGCCGATATCGCCGTGATCGCGGCGGCGGCGGCGGGCGGCGATGTGAGCGGCTTCGCCTCGATCCCCGACCGGAGCCAGCAGGGCATGGTCAACCTCGCGGTAGCGCTGCGCACCCTCCAGGGCCCGATGCGCGACGATGAAGCTCTGCAGTTCGACGGCGTGCCCGTGGTGGATCCCGATGTCCGCTACTACGTGGGCGGCAGCCAGGGCGGCATCTACGGCGCCACCTACATGGCGGTGACGCCCGACATCGAGCGGGGCGTGCTGGTGGTGCCGGGCATGTCGTACAGCCTGATGCTGCCGCGCAGCGTGTACTGGTCGGACTACGCCACGCCCTTCGTGGTCGACCGTTTCGAAGACCCGCGCGTGGTGCAGCTGGTGCTTGGCTACGTGCAGATGCTGTGGGACCGCGCGGAGCCGAGCGGCTACGCCACCGCCATCAGCGACGACCCCTTCCCGGGAACCCCAGCGCACCGGGTCTTGCTCATGGAGGGGGTGGGCGACCACCAGGTGCCCAACCTCTCGACAGAGCTGCTCGCCCGGGCGGTGGGCTCGGTCTACCTCGCCCCGGGAAACCGTGAACTCTACGCCTTGCCCGCGGAGAGTAGCACCGCGAGCGAGGGCAACGCGCTCCTGGACTACGACTATGGCCTCGGCCCCGTCCCCGTGGAGAACGTGCCGATGGAAGAGGGGGAAGATCCCCACGACAAGGTGTTCTTCGAACTCACCGCGCAGGCCTCGATCTTCACCTTCCTCAGCACCGGCGAGGCCCGGAGCTATTGCGACGGCGCCTGCGATCCCGACTGAGGTCGCCTACGGGCCGAGCAACATGGCCTCGTAGGCGGCGCGCAGGTCGTGCACGTCTTCTCGCGACGGATCGAGCTTCTCGGCGGCCGCGAGGGTGATGAGCGCGCGGGGAAGTTGCTCGCGCTTCTCGTAGGCGCGGGCGAGGGCCACGTGGTCGTCGACGGTGTGCAGCGCCTCGCTGGGGATGCGGGGGAAGCGTCGCAGGTCGCGAAAGTTCGTGGTGCTGGTTTCCTTGTGGAGGTTGCGGGGCGCGCTGAACTCGACGAGCAAGTTGTCGTCGGTGTTCAGGGGCACCTCCCCCGCGAACTCCAGCAACGTGTCGCGGTCGAAGAGCCAGGTGGACAGCAAGAGCCAGCGGTCGTTCAGCTCGATGGCGTCCATGTCGCGGGTGAGCACCGGGTCCTTGTCGCGCAGCGCCTCGAGGGCCTCGGCGCTGAGCGGCAGCGGGCTGTCGCTGCCCACCATCACGAGGTCGGCGTCCTCGATGGTGGCGAACACGTGGACGTGGGGGAAGACGGTGGCGAAGGTCTTCATCACCGCGCGCAGGTCGCGGTTGTCCATGCCGTACATCTGCACCCACTGTGCCCAGACGCCCCCCTCGGCGAGGCGCGTCTTGCCCATCTCGAAGAACTCGCGGGTGAAGAGGTTGGACACGCCGGTGAGCCAGGGGTTGGACGGCTCGCAGACGATGACGTCGTAGCTGCCCGGCGGGGTGAGCAGGAGCTGGTTGCGACCGTCGTTGGCAATGAGATTCACCCGCGGGTCGTCGAGGGCGTCGTGGTTCCAGGGGCGGAAGAACTCGGTGGCCTCGCGGATGCGGGGCTCGATCTCCACCACGTCGATAGACCCGAGCTCGCGGTGCAAGGTGGCCGCGCCGAGGGTGATGCCGCTGGCGAGGCCGATGACGACGGCCTTGTCGGCGCGCTGGCCGGTGAAGGCGAAGGGCAGGTGGGTGACGAGGATCTGCGTCGGCATGTCGGTCGTGCTCGACGCGTCGATCTTCCCGTTGTTGGCGAGCCAGACGTTGCCAGTCTTCTTGTTCCTGGCCACCGTCACCACCGTGGACAGTCCCTCGGCGTAGTACAGCATGTCGTAGCGATCGATCATGTCGCGCTCGATCTCGGCCTGGGTCGGCTCGGCGAGGTTGTCGACGTACTTGTAGACCCCGGTGGTCATCAGCATCGGCTCCCACGGGGGCGCGAGGCGGGCGACGGCGAAGGCGAGGCCCGCTGCCAGCAGGCCGGCCCCCGCGCTCTGCACCGGGTGACGGCTGCTTTGCGGTCGCGACATGACAGCGGCAACCATCGCGCCCAGGTTCACCGCGATGCAGGAGATCACGGTGCCGCGCACCTGCACCTGCGGCAAGAGCACGAAGCCGGCGAGGAAGGCCCCGAGCAGGGCGCCCACGGTGTTCGCCGCGTAGATGCCGCCCACCGAGCGCGACAGGTCGCGACCGCGCACCGCCGCGACGAGCATCGGGAAGGTGGCGCCCATGAACAGGGCCGGGGGCGCCATGAGCGCCACCGCGACGAGGCACTTCATCGGCCACAGCAGCGTGTCGGCCATCGGCTCGATGGCGAAGTAGGCCTTCACGAAGGTGAGGGGAAGCCAGCGCCAGCGGAACATGGCGCCGAAGGTCAACAGCGCCACCGCGAGCTGGCAGATGGCCACGCCTAGCCAGGCCTTGTCGCGACGAGCAAAGCGCTGGGCGAGGCCGGCTCCGCCCTCGCCGCCGATGGCGATGCCCACGAGGAAGGCGAGGAGCATCACCGTGAAGGCGTAGGTGGAGGCCCCGAGGATGAGCGTGAGCAGGCGAAACCACGCCACCTCCAGCGCCAGCGACGAGAAGCCCGCCAGCGCGGCCACGAGGTACCAGGGCCAGGGGGAAGCGTCGGGAGTGCCCAGGCTCGGCTCCGCCTGCGCCGGCTCGCTCTCCGCCTCGACCAGGGACTCTTCCTCGAACTGCCGATCGAGCCGCCAGGCCACGGCCGCGAGGGCGAAGTTCACGCACGCGGCGAGCAGGGTGGTGCCGAAGACGCCGATGCCGGGGAGCAGGTAGAAACCGGCGAGCCAGGTGCCGAACACGGCGCCGGCGGTGTTGACCGCGTAGAGCCGCCCCGCCGAGGCCAGCGAGCCACCTGCCACCGGCAGCCGCACCAGGAGCGGCAGCGTCGCGCCCATCGCGGCGGTGGGCAGGAGGAGGACGACGCCGAGGACGAGGAACTGGAACACCCCAAAGCTCACGACGCTGGGGCTGAAGGCGTGCCAGAAGCCGAGGTACAGGGGCTCGATCGCGTCGAGAACCAGGGGGAAGGCGAGCGCGAAGGCGCCGATGCCCGCTTCCAGGATGGCGTAGGCGCGCAGCGGTCGCGACACGCGGGCGGCGTGCTTCGCCCCGATCGCGCCACCGGCCGCGAGGCCGGTCATGAAGGCGGCGAGCACGGTGGCGATGGCGAACTGCGAGGTGCCGAAGATCCGGTGAAGCTCGCGCGACCAGATGGACTCGTAGACGAGGCCGGCGGCGCCCGAGACGAAGAAGAGGGTGACGAGGCGGTTCAAAGCGCGCCGCTCTAACAAGGAGCAGGGGGGGGGGAAGC
>VGRQ01000150.1 GCA_016875315.1 Deltaproteobacteria bacterium
GCGGAGCGCGCGGACGAGCGCGAGGTTCCTGGACCGCCACGCCGCCGTGGCCGCGCTCGGTGCGGGAAGCAGTAGTGTCGGGGCGCCGCGGGCGCGGGCTGCAAGCAACGAGTTGTAGAGTACTCGGGGGTCGTCGCCCGCCTGCACGGGGCCAAGCAGGCGATGCCCCTGGAGTGGCGAGCGCCGGGGGACTTGGCGTCGTGAGAGTTGCCCCGCCGGATGGGAGCTGCGCGGAGGCGGCTCGCACGACGAGTATCCCGTCTGTAGGCCCACCCGACCCTGCGGCCTGGGGCCAAGTCGTCGCGGGGGCGCGGGCGCGGGAACCGTTGTGGCACAGCTTCCGTTGCACCGTCCACCATGGCCGCAGCCGCCCCCGCATTGGCAACCAGCGGCCAATCGCTACTCCTTGGCCACGAGGTCGATGACCACCATGGGGCCGCCCGCGAAGTTGCCGTTGCCGGAACGCCAGCGCACGAAGCGCATGAAGCTCGGCACCTCGAGGTACACGACCATGTTGGGCGCGGCGGTATCCACGCGGACGGAAGTGCTGTTGATCGCGAGGAATGCCTCTTCCTCGTTGGTGGCGGCGTGCTCGAGCACCACCGTGGTGTTGGCGTCGGTGGCGGTACCCGGGCGCAACACGCGCACGGCCACGTGCAACGTGCGGTAGGCGCCCAGGTCGGCCACCTGCTCGCGCGGCGAGGTTTGGTTCGCGCCGAGCACGCGGGCGTCGGCGATGCGGACATACTGAGATGACAAGGTTGCTCCGTTGGTTTCTGCGGACGTACCCCCCCCCGGGAATGCATCAGCCTGCCCGAGGATGTCGCGACAAAACGTGACGAGCACGCGCGAGGCCGGTGCGCCGGGCTCTCCCGGCGGCGGCGAAGTGGGCAACCGCGTCCCCGCTGGTCACGACCCCGGCGGATGGCGGTCGACGGTGGTCAGCATCGGCCTGGATCCTACCCTGCGCGAGCCGCTGTGGTCCCGGTGCTACACTCCCCCGCGATGCTGCTCCTCTTCCTCGCCTGTCCCGACGCCGACACCGGCACGAAGGCTGATTTGTCCGCCGACACCTCCTCGCTCGACACCAGCGTGGAAGACATCCCGTCCGACACCGGCGACGACAGCGCCGCCGACACCGCCCCGCCGGTCGACACCGCGGACGACACGGGCGTCGACACCGCCATGGCCGACACCGCCGACACCGGCGAGGGCGCCACGCCCATCGACTGCGCCCGCGAGGCGCTGAGCTTCGACCACGAGGGCGAGCTGTCGAGCGACACCACCTGGTGCGCCATCGACACCGTACACATCCGCGGCCCGGTCACCGTCGCCAGCGGCGTGCACCTCGCCATCGAGGCCGGCACCACGGTACACGCCACCTGGGGCACCGACGGCAGCCCCGGCGAGCTGATCGTGGGCCAGGGCGCCACCATCGATGCGGTGGGCACCGAGGACGCGACCATCGTGATCCGCCCGCTCGGCGACGGCTCCGATCCCACCGAGTTCGAGGGCTTCGAGGTGGTGGGCTACGGCCGGAGCCCCGAGAACCCCAGCGACGATCCAACCGACGGCAGCGGCGTGATGTCGTACATCCGCGTGGAGTACGGGGGCAATACCGACGCCGCCATCCACTTCGTCTCGGTGGGCGAGGGCACCGAGGTGGACCACCTCGCCAGCCTCTACAGCTACGACGACGCCTTCGAGTTCGATGGCGGCGAGTTGGACGCGAAGTACCTCGTGGCCTACGAGTTCGCCGACGACGGCTACCAGTTCGAGGACGGTTACGACGGCCACCTGCACCACTGCCTCGCGGCCGAGGGTGGCGGTGCCGGCATCACCGTGCGCAACCGCGACCCCGACGACGGCGGCGGCCACGGCGACGAGCCTCGCACCTACGCCAACGTCAACAACTTCACCATCGTCAACACCTACAGCGAGGGCATCTACCTCGACAATGGCGGCCAGGGCGAGTTCACCAACATGCTCGTCTCGTCGCCGGCCGAGTGTACGCTCAAGGTCGACGACGCGAGTGTCGAGAACCTCGACGAGGGCCTCGAGCTCGGCTTCGCGGTGCTCTGGCAGGGCACCACCACCTTCTGCCTCACCGATCTCGGCGTAGACATCAGCGGCTACGCCCACGACTACGTGGTGGCCGACCCCCTGCTCGACGGCTACGAGCTCACGCCCGAGAGCCCCGCGTGGGACCCGGCCTACGTCGACGAGGACGACGACGACCAGGTGGGCGCCTTCTCCGACTGGGACTGGTCGAACGGGTGGGCGGTGCCGGAGTAGGGGCTACCGCCCCACCTGCGTGAGGAACACCGCCGGCAACTTCGTGGCCTTCCGCGCCACGAGATCGATCATGACAAAGGTCATCTCCGCCTCGGCCACCACCTCGTTGTCGGCGGTCCGGGTGATCACCTGCCGGAGTCGCCCGATGTCGCGACGAGCGGACAAGGGCTCCACCGAGACGTGCAGCTCGTCGTCGTACAGGCACTCGCGACGGTAGCGCACGTCGGCGCGGAGGATGGCCGGCCCGAGCCCGTTCTTCACCATCTCCGGGATGGGCGAGCCCCCGTGCGCCGCCCACGCGAAGCGCGCCCACTCGAAGTACTCGAGGTAGCGCGCGTGATTGCAGTGCCCGAACATGTCGATGTGCGAGGAGGGCACGCGGATGGTGATGCCGGGAAAGCGCTCGGGCATGGCGCCGGGGCTAACTGCTTCGCCCGCTCGCCCGGCCAAACTGACCGGTCAGTCTGCAAATAAGGCATTTCGCGCACTTGGATGCGGCGCCGGGCCATGGTACACGCGCGGCCCCTTGCCCCAGCGAGAGTCTCGATGAGCACCCCCCACCGTCCCGACGTCTCGACGATGCCCGCCACCGTGGTGGAGGCGCTTCGTCGCCTCCGCGGGGTGAACGACCTGGGCCACACCTACCTCGACAACGCCGCGAAGCCCACGTTCTTCTCCTTCGACGCGCTCAACGAGGCGGCCGAGCAGCGGGGCCGTCGCCTGCTTGCCCGGGGCCTCAAGAAGGGCGACCGGGTGGGCATGGTGCTCAGCCAGCCGAAGGACTTCGTCATCTCCTTCCTCGGCTGCCTCTACGCGGGGCTGGTGCCGGTGCCGATGTACCCGCCCTTGTCTTTCGGCAAGCTCGACGCCTGGGCCGACGGCGCGCTGCGCATCCTGCTCGACGCCGAGGCCTCCCTGCTCCTCACCGACGCCCAGCTCCAGAACGTGCTCTGGCAGGTGGTGCCGAAGGTGAAGTCGCTCCGCGACCTGCTCACGGTGGAGAAGCTCGACACCGTGGCGCCGGTCACCGGCGATCTGCCCGAGGTGGCCCCCGGCGACCTGTGTTTCCTCCAGTACACCTCCGGGTCCACCTCGGCGCCGAAGGGCGTGATGGTCACCCACGGCAACCTGATGGCCAACAGCTGGGCGATCGCCGTCGACGGCATGGCGCTGGTGCCCTTCGCGGAGACGGCCGTGTCCTGGCTGCCGCTCTACCACGACATGGGCCTCATCGGCTTCGTCATCACCCCGCTGGTCAAGGGCATGGCGGCGGTGTTCATCCCCACGCTGCTGTTCGTGAAGCGGCCGAACATCTGGATGCAGGTGATGAGCGACTACAAGGCGCAGCACACCTTCGGGCCGAACTTCGCGTACGCCCTGGCCGTCCGCAAGGCGACAGACGCCGAGCTGGCGAAGTGGGACCTCTCCCACTCGCGCGTGTACGGCTGTGGCGCCGAGCCCATCCACCTCGACACCATGCTCCGCTTCGAGGCCACCTTCGAGCGCTGTGGGCTGAAGAAGGGCACCATCATGCCCGCCTACGGCATGGCCGAGGCCACCCTCGCGATGAGCTTCCACCCGCCGGGGAGCCAGGTCTTCGCCAGCGCGCTCCACGACGATGGCCCCGCCTTCGTGAGCTGCGGCCGCACCTTCTCGTTGCACGAGATGGGGGTCATGGACGAGGAGGGCAACCTGCTCGGCGAGAACGTGGAGGGCGAGCTGGTGCACCGCGGGCCCTCGGTCACGCCGGGCTACTGGAAGAACCCCGAGGCCACCGCCGCCTGTTTCTTGCCGAGCGGCTGGCTGCGCACGGGCGATCTCGGTTTCATCCGCGACGGCAACGTCTACATCACCGGTCGCAGCAAAGACCTGATCATCCTCAACGGCCGCAACCACCATCCCACCACCATCGAGTGGGCGGCCGCCGAGGTGGAGGGCGTGCGCAAGGGCAACGTGGTGGCCTTCTCGGTGCCCGGGCAAGACAGCGAGGAGCTGGTGGTGGTGGCAGAAACCCGCCCCGAGCCCCCGGCCGGCACCGCCGAGAACATCACCCGGGCCGTGGCCGAGCAGCTCTCGCTCAAGGTGAGCGACGTGGTGTTGCTCGGGGCCGGCCAGCTTCCCAAGACCAGCTCGGGCAAGCTCCAGCGCAACAAGACCCGGCAGCAGTACGTGTCCGGCGAGCTCGGCAAGCAGGGCGATCGCACGCTCGGAAGCTCGGGCGAGAAACTCACCGTGGCGAAGCACGTGGCGAAGTCCATCTGGGGACGCGCCACCCACACCGCCAGCAAGATCATCAACCGTCCAACTGAAACCTAAGGTGCAAGAATGGAAACCATGAACCTCATCAAGTCCGCCATTTCCGCCGTCGACCCCTCGAAGACGTCGAAGCTCGCCAACATCCGCCCCGACATGGAGATCCGCGAGCTCGGCCTCGACAGCGTCGCCACCATGGAGATGGTCGGCTACCTCGAGGAGAAGCTGGAAACCCAGTTTTCCGACGAGGTGATGATCCGCATCCAGACCTTCGGCGACCTCGCCTCGCTCATCGAAAACACGCGGCAGGCCTAGGTGATGTCGCGGTCGGGCGCCATCGCCGTCGTCGGTCTCGGCTGCCGCTTCCCCGGCGCCGAGAACGTCAACCGATACTGGCAGCTCGTCCGCGAGGGACGCCACAAGTTCGGCCCGCCGCCTCGCGACCGCTGGGACCACGAGGCCTTCTTCTCGCAGAGCCAGCGCGCGCCCGACCGCTACTACGCGCCGCACGGGGCCTTCCTCGACGACGTGGCGAGCTTCGCCGCCATGGAGTTCGGCATCCCGCCTCGGCGGGTGGAGGTGATGGACCCGCAGCAGCGGATGGCGCTGGAGTGCGCCTGGTACACCTTCCAGGACGCCGGCTACGCCGCCAGCATCGACCGGGTCGACGGCGGACGCCCCATCGATCGTTCGCGCGTGGGCACCTTCCTTGGCCTCTGCGCCATGGAGTTTCGCTCCATCCTCGGCGCGCGCACCATCGCGCAGATGCTCGCCGCCGGGCAGTTCGGCGACGCCGCCTCCGCCGAGGAGGCCAAGCGCCTCGGCGACATGATCAATCGGCTCGTCCCCTCCCGCGCTTTCAGCGGGCCGGGCGTCCTGTCCAACATGAGCGCCGCCGTGGTGGCGCAGGAGCTCGATCTCGGCGGGCCCGCCTTCACCGTCGACGCCGCCTGCGCGTCGGCGCTGGTGGCCATCCACGACGCCGTCACCTACCTGCGCGCCGGCCACATCGACGCCGCCCTCGCCGGCGGCGTGTACCTCAACCTCACGCCCGACCACCTCGTCGGCTTCAGCCGCATCGGCGCCATCAGTCTCGGCGGCATCTGCCGCCCCTTCGACGTCAACGCCGACGGCTTCGTGCAGGGCGAGGGCGTGGGCCTGGTGATGCTCAAGCGCCTCGACGACGCGGTGCGCGACGGCGACCGCGTGTACGCCGTGCTGCGCGGCTCGGCGCTCAACAACGACGGCAAGGGCGACGGCCCGATGTCGCCGCGCGGCGAGGGGCAGGAGGCGGTCATCCAGGCGGCGTGGGACGACGCGGGCATCACCGCGCGCGACGTGGGCCACGTGGAAACGCACGGCACCGGCACCACCGTCGGCGACCGGACGGAGCTGAGCGCGCTGCGCAATCGACTGGCGGGGCGCGAGGGCCCGGTGCTCATCGGCTCCGCCAAGGCCAACGTGGGACACACGATGTCGGCGGCGGGCGTGGCCGGCTTCATCAAGGCGGTGCTGAGCGTGCATCACGCCGAGGTGCCGCCGCTCGCCAACTGGACGGCCCCGCACCCCGACATCGCCGCCGCGCCCGACACCTTCGCCGTGCCCACCGCGCCGGTGCCGTGGACCGACCCCCGGCGGGTGGCCACGGTCTCTTCCTTCGGCTTCGGCGGCACCAACGCGCACATGGTGATCGAGGCCCCGCAGGCCCGTCCCACGGCGCGGCTCTTCGCCCTCGGCGCGCCCGCCCCCAGCCTGGGCGCTGCCCAGCTCGTGGTCATCTCGGCCGACGACGGCGCCCTGCTCGGTCGCTACGCCAGCGAGCTCGCCGACACCATCGCCGACACCGACAGCCTCGCCGCCGTGGCCCACACGCTCAACGTGGGCCGGCGCCGCCGGGCGGTGCGCGCCGCGATCGTGGCGCAGAGCACCGCCGAGCTGCGCAAGCACCTGCGCAAGGTGGGCGACACGCTCGCCCGGGACGCGTCGACCCGCGGCGCGCAGGGCCGCGACGCGGTGATCGGCGACGCCGCCACCCCGGCGCCGGTGGCCTTCCTGTGCCCGGGCCAGGGCATGCAGAAAGTGGGGCTGTTGCGCGAGTGGCTCGCCATCCCCGAGTTCGCGGCCACGCTGCGCGAGATGGAGGCGGCGGTGTCGGACATCACCGCCCGGCCCTTGCGCGACTACCTGTACGCGGAGGGCGCCACCGAGGAAGCCCTGACCGACACGCAGATCGCGCAGCCGGCGATGTTCGCCGTGGGCGTGGGCGTGGCGGCGGTGCTGGCGCGCTACGGGGTGAAGCCCGCCGTGGTGCTGGGACACTCGCTCGGCGAGTTCACCGCCACGGCGCTGTCTGGCGCGGTCAGCGCGCGCGAGGCGATTCGCTTCGTGGCTCGCCGCGGCAAGGCGATGTCGGCGATGGGTGGCGATCACGGGGCGATGGCCGCGTGCATGGCCACGGTGGCGGAGATCGAGCCGCACCTCGAGCCCCGGGTGATCGTCGCCAACCTCAATCACCCGCGCCAGAACGTCATCTCCGGCCCCACGGCGGCGGTGGAGCAGAGCGTGGAACGGCTGGTGGCCGCCGGTCTCAAGGCCAAGCGCATCCCCGTGTCGCACGCTTTCCACTCGCCGATGCTCGAGATCGTGCAGGGCGACGTGGAGGCGGGACTGTCAGAAACTCACTTCGGCGCGCCCACGCTGCCGATGGCGTCGTGCATCGCGCCGGCCGCGCCCCGGACGGCAGACGACATCAAGGCCATTTACCGTCGCCACGCGGTGGCCCCGGTCGACTACGTCACCGGGCTCGGCCAGTGTCGCGACCAGGGCGCCCAGGTTTACGTCCAGCTCGCCCCCGGGGCCACGCTCTGCGCCTTCGCGCGCGGCGTGCTCGACGGCGGGGAGAGCATCGTGTCGGTGGCCGCCGACGACGCCGATGGTGGCCTCGGCCTCTTGCGCGTGCTGGCGCTCTGCGCCGCCCACGGTCACCGTGTCGATCTCACCGGGTTTGGCGAGGGCATCGCCACGCTACCGCCCACGCCCTACCCCACCCAGGTGTACTGGCCGGTGGTGGCCGAGCGACAGAAGACCGCCGAGATCGTCACTGTTCGCCGTGACGAGACCCCGGCCGCCGCGGCGGTCCATCCCGGCGCCGCGCCGGCCGCGCCCGCCGAGGAAGACGTCCAGGCCCGCGTGCTGCGCATCGTGTCGAAGGTGAGCGCCTTCCCGCTGGAGGCGCTGCGCGCCGAGCAGCGCCTCATCGACGACCTCGGCTTCGACTCGTTGATGGCCAACGAGCTGTCCACCCGGCTGTCGGAGGCCTTCCCGGGCTTCGCCGGCATCCCCCGGGCCCTGTTCGCCACCTCGCCCCGGGTGTCCGACATCGTCGGCACCGTGGAAGGAGGCGGCACGGGCGAGGCGCTGCCGCTCACCGCGCCGGAGCGCGCGATGGTGGCCTACCGTCCCGTGCTCCGGCCGGCGCCCCTGTCCGGTCGTGCGCGCGAGAGCAGCGGTCGCGTGCTCGTCCACCCGGATCTCGCGCAGCTCCGCTCGCTCCCGAGGGGCGACCTCGCCGTGGTGTCCGAGGTGCTGGGCCACGACCCCGCGCGCGCCGCCGTCACCGGCTTCGTGAAGGCCCTCGCCCGCGAGTGGCCCGAGCACAAGGTGGTGGTGGTCGACGGCACCGAGGCCGAGGCTTGCGCCGAACTGGCCGCCTGCGAGCGCGACGTGGAGGTGGTGTACCCCGGCGGCGTCCGCCACGTGGTCGGCCTCGAGCCCGTGGCCTCGAGCCCGCGCGATCTCTCGGGACAGACGGTGCTCGTCACCGGTGGCACCGGCTGGCTCGGCCAGCGCATCGCCCGCGCGCTCATCGAGGCCGGCGCGAGTGTGGTGGTGAGCGGCAGTCGCGACCGCGCCGAGGTGCTCGCCGAGCTCGGTCCCCGGGCGCGCTTCTTCAGGGCGGATCTCGGTGGCAACCCCGATTTCAGCGGCCTCGCCGTGGATGGCATCATCCACGCCGCCGGCGTGCTCGCCGACGGCCCGGTGGGCACCGCCGACGGGGAGCGGGCGATGGCGATCAAGGTGTCCGGTCTCCGGCGCCTGCGGGCCGCCTTCCCCGCCGCGTGGATCGTGTCACTCGGCAGCTACGCGGCGCGCTTCGGCAACGCCTACCAGACGGAGTACGCCGCCGCCAACGAGGCGATGGCGGCGCTCGGGCGCGCGATCGGCGCCGGTACGCAGGACTGGGGCCCGTGGGCGGAATCGGAGATGGTGCAGACCATCCCGGCGCCGATGAAGCGGGCGATGCGCGACGACGGGCTGTGGTTCGTCGACACCGCTCAGGGGCTGCGCGCGTGCCTGGCCAGCCTCGGCCTGCCCGGCGAGGTGGTGATGGGCCTCGACCTGCCGCCGGTGCGCCGCGCGGTCGAGGTGGAGCGCACGCTCACCCCGGACATGCCCTGGCTGCGGGACCACGCGCTCTACGGGCACCCCACCGTCCCCATGGCGGCGGTGCTCGAGTGGGCCTGCGACCTGTCCGGTCGCACCGTGGAGGACTTGACGCTCTACGAGGGCATCGTGGTCGACAAGCCGGCCAGCGTGCGGCTGCGTGTCGACGGCGACCGTTTCACCGCGCACGCCGATGGCAAGCTCGCGTGGACGGCGGTGCTCACCGGCGAGCCGCTGGCGCGCGTGGTGCCCCCGGCGCTCGGGCACGACACGCCGCCGATGTCGCTGGCGGAGTTCTACCGCCACACCTTCCACGGGCCGCTCTTGCGCGGGATCGTCTCGGTCACCGCGCTGGGCGACAAGGGCGTGGCCGGCGTGGTGCGCGTGGGCACCTCCAGCGAGTGGAACGAGGCGCCGTGGTCGCTCTCGCCGCTGGCCATCGACAGCGCCTTGCAGCTCGCCGCCTACTGGTCGCTCAACAAGACCGGGCGGGCGGGTTTCCCCGTGCGCGTGGGCCGGTGGACTCAGGTACACACCGACGCCGAGGAGCTGTCCGCGACCCTCTGGTTCGACGAGCAGACGGGCGACCGCTTCCGGGGGACGGTGCTCCTGGCCGAGCCGTCCGGTCGCGTGGTGGCGGTGGGCGAGGGCGTGGAGGCGGAGCTCCGCAGCGACGGCCTCGACATCGCGCCGGAGCACACCGACTTCGAGCTGTTCCCGGCCTGGGTCGACCTGAAGATGCGGCTCGACGCGGCCTTGATGCTCAACATCGGCAACCCCTACTTCAAGGTGCTGGAGGGCACCGCGCGCGACAAGGTGGTGATCAAGGGCCAGGAGATGATTCACTTCTCCGGCTACAACTACCTCGGTTTCTCGGGACACCCCTACGTCACCGAGCGGGTGTGCGAGGCGGTGGCCAAGTACGGCACCAGCGTGTCGGCCAGTCGCGTGGCCAGCGGCGAGCGTCCG
>VGRQ01000151.1 GCA_016875315.1 Deltaproteobacteria bacterium
CTGGCCTTCGCGGGCGACGGGCCTCGCGCGCGCGAGGCGCTCGCCGAGGCCCGGGTTCGCGCGGCCTCGGCCCCGCTGGAAATGCGCGCGAGGACGCTCGCCGAGGCCTGCCGCGCCGCGATCGCCGCCGACGAGGGCGCGATTGCCACGGAGATCGCCGCCCAGCTGGAGGCGCTGGCCTCGACCCACCACCTCGACCTGCTCCTCTGGGAAGCGTGCGCGATGCAAGCGGTGATCCAGGGGAGCTCCCGCCCGGAGGTCACGGCGCTCGCCGTCGGCCTGCCGGAGCGGGAGGCGAACTGGTTGATGGGGCGGGCCCCGTAGGCGGCGTCGCAGCTCGCGGTCCCCACGGCACGGGCTCAAGCCTCGCCGCGTCCCGCCGATAGCGCCAGCGCAGGGAGCAATACATCATGCCGACGCTGGAATCCAGGAAGATGGCGATCGGGTTGGGGCTCGTGGGACTGGTGGCCGGGGTGCCCTCCGTCGCGGTGGCGGGTTCGACCGCCTTCGCCGCGCTCACCGGCACCGACCTCGGCATCGCCACGCTCGCGGCGACCGCGGCCGCGCTGGGCGGCGGGCTCCTCGCCGCGTGGCGGGTGATCGCGCAGACGCTCGACGCCGTTCGGGGCGAGCTCGACGAGGTGCGCGGCGCCGTCCAGCGCCTGCGCGACGGCGACGGCAGCCACGAGCTGGTCCCGGGGGAGTACACCGCCGACCTCGCCGTGGCGGTCCGCGAGCTGCGCGGGACGCTCCGGGGCCGCCAGCAACGGCTCGAGGACGAGAACCGCCGACTCGCTCGGCAACTGGCGGAACTCGGAGCCTCGCGCGCGGAAAGCGTCGCGACCCACGCCGATCGACCGCTGCCGCAGCCGACCGGCTTGATGCTGGCGGGCTGAGCTACTTGCCGGGCGGGGGGGGCGCCGTGGGGCCGGTCTTCCCCGCCGGTGGCCGCATCCCGGGCATCCCGGGCGGCAAGCCCGGCGCCATGCCGGGCATTGGCGGGCGCGGGGGCGCGTTGCCCGCCTCGTCGCCCTCGGCACCGGGGGGCGCCATCGCCGGGGGCTTCTTCTCCTCGGGCGGAGGCTCGCGGCCCTCCAGGATGTCGTCCACCTCGTCGCCCGCGTCGCGCGCGGCCGAGCGCGTGAGCTTCACCAGGCCATGGGTGAACTCGCTGGTGGCGTACCAGTCCTCGCCCGAGGTCTGGAAGCGGATGGTCTCGTCGGGCTTTCCCTTCACCCGGTAGGTGAGGTCGAAAGAGGGCTGCAGGTCGGTAGGCCGCTCGTCGGCCTGGACGTAGCTCTGCGACTTCACCTTCATCGCTTTCTCGAGCCAGTTGGCGAAGGTCTCGTCCTTCTTGTCGACTTCGCCGGTGCCGGCCGCCGCGATGCGCTCCCACCAGTCGGCGTTGCGGTCGTCCTTGTTGTGCTGCTGCCACTCCACCACCTTGCCGCCCTTGCCCAGCGTCACGCTGTCGAGGACCTCGATGGCGAAGCTGCTCAGCCCGCGCTCGGGCAGCCGCGTGGCGGCGAACTTCAGGGGTTTGAACAGCTCGTCGTCGATGACGTAGTACTTGCTCGACTCGCGATGCCGGACATAGCGGTCCTTGGCACCGTAGGTTTCCCCGCCCAACTCCAGCGTGGCGGTGCGCCCCCCGGTGACGATGGTGACGGTGGTGTCGGGGCTGGTGAGGCCGAAGCTCTCGATCTTGCCGTCGTCCACGCCGACCAGCTCGCGCATCGCGTAGAGCGGCGCGAGTCCCTCGATCAGCTTGTC
This sequence comes from Deltaproteobacteria bacterium, assembly GCA_016875315.1. GTDB lineage: Bacteria > Myxococcota_A > UBA796 > UBA796 > SXON01 > SXON01. The sequence goes on from VGRQ01000151.1 coordinate 1,774, forward strand.
GCCCGCGCTACCGGCCTTGAAGGCGGTGATCTTGGGCTCCACCGGCGGCGGCGTTTCGCCCTCCTTCGCCTTCTTCTGCTTCTTGTCGGTGACCGTCACCCAGCCCCAGGGGCCGGAGGCGTCGGTACTCAGCTCGTAGGCCACCTCGAGCTCCGGCGCGGCGTAGACGATCTTGGTGACGTCGTCGCGCGTGGCGTCGACGAGCACGATGCCCTCTTTCTCGGCGGCCTCTTCGCCCGCCGTGTAGTGCATCCACGAGGCGCCGAGGGCCACGGTGAGCACCACCCCATACACCATCCAAGGCCGGATCATGCAGCCCCCTTCTTGCGGCGGCGCGACACGCGGAGCGCGCCCACGGTGAACACCAGGGCGGGGAAACCAGCGGTGATCCCGTAGAACCACATCGCCTCGCCCTCCTTGGTGTGCTGGATCTTCACGTCTTCCTCGGACTCGGTTTCGCCGCCGATCGCCGGGTCGGCGGTGAGCCAGCCGATCGACTCGGCGAGGTACACCGACGAGGCTGGGCTCCGCGGCAGCACGAAGTTGCTGGCGAAGGTGGCGTCGGCCACCGCCACCACGCGCCACTCGTCCTTGTCGCCGCCGCTGGCGGGACCGCTGGCCACCACGCCGAGGTCGTAGCCACCGCGCTTCTCGGTGTCCTTGTCGAACTCGTAGTTCCCGTCGAGGTCGTGGAACCACTCGGAGGAGCCCTTGACGGTGACCGTCACCTTGCCGTCGTGGGCAGCCGACTCCTTCACCGAGCCGGCGCCCGGCGCGATGAAAACCGCGTCCTGGCTGCGCTTGGAGAGCGTCGTGACCGACTCGTGCGACGAGAACTTGTTGGTGCCGATGTAGGCACGGTCGCTGGGGCCGCCGGTCACTCTCAGGTAGGCCTTGTCGGACAACAGCGGCGTGGCGGTGAAGTCGACGCCGGCGAGCGCGTACAGCGCCGGGTCGGGCTCCTCGGTGGGCTCGAGCATGAGGAACAGCGATCCGCCCTGGTCGCGGAAAGCCTTCAGCGCGGCGATCTCCTCCGCGAAGAATGGCTTGCGCGGGCCCACGACGAACACGATCGCCGCGTCGTCAGGCACCGCCTGTGCGAGACCGTCGTCGACGCCTAGCTCCTTCACCTTGAGGTTGAGGCCTTCGAGCGCCTTCTTCATGGTGTCGATGTTCTCTTCGTCGCTGGCGGCGTTCTTCCAGAAGAACTCGTTGTGTCCCACGGTGAAGTAGACGGTGCGTTTCTCCTTCGCGAGCTTGAGCAGCGCGGTGTGCACCTTGCCGTCGAGCTTGCGGAGGTCCTTCTTGGCGCTGTCCAGCTTGTCGGTGAGCTTGATGGTCTCCACCTTCTCGCCCATCACCAGCGCGATGTTGCCGTTTTCGCGGATCTTCCACTCCTTGGCCGTTTTCGGGTCCATGGCGTGGTCGATCACCTCGACGGAGAGGTTGTCGGCCTCGAGGTCGTCGAAGTAGGGCCGCACCTCGCCGAGCACGTCGCTCGAAGGAGGGAAGAAGAGCACCACGCGCACCGGCTCGGCGAGCGAGTCGACTACCTTCCGGGTGGCCTCGCCCACGGCGGTAGTCTTGAAGAAGCCGAAGTCGAAGCGCTCGTTCGTCTCGTGAGCCAGGTAGTTGAGCGGGAAGAGCATCCCGAGGCCGAGCGCCACGCCGAGGCCCCCTTCCCAGGCCGCCGCGACGCGCAGCGGATGCATGCTGTGGGGGCTCGCGGCGAGGGTGCGGTCGAGACCGAAGGCCGGGAGCGCGCCCGTGAACCAAGCCAGCGGGATGGCGCACTGCAAGGCCACCCGCAGGTGTTTCTCGGAGTCGGCATCGAGCTCGAGGGCGCCCACGACGTCCTTGAGTTGGAGCACGTAGAACAGCCCCGACGACATCGAGACCGCGTAGAACAACACCGCGAGCTTCGTCGCCTTCGGGTGCCGCTCGAAGGTGGTGAGTCGCCCGCCCACGGCGAGCACCGCGAGCAGGGCGCCGAGGGCCACCAGCGACCAGCGGATGGCGTCGCTGCCGTCGAACATGCGCTCGGCGAGGAAGATGGCAAAGCTACCGACGAGGTAGAGGATCGTGGGGGCGTTCATTCCCACCTCCGGGCGCGCAGCGCCTGCGTGGCGAGGAGCAGGAAAGCGAAGCTCACCGAGGCGAAGAAGAACACCGCCTCGGTGTTGACCCGGCCTTCCTGGAAAGGCTTGAACTGCTTGTCGAAGAAGGCGACGTAGGAGATCAACGCCTTGAAGGGGGGGTCGGTCACGCGGGCGAGCAGCCAGCAGGCCACGAAGAAGACGGTGCCCACCGCGGCGATCGCGCCGGCGAGGATCTGGTTGCGCGACACGCTCGATGCCCAGGTGCCGATGGCCACGCCGGCGCTGCCCATGAGCAGGACGCCCAGGTAGCCCACGCCGATCTCCTCGCCGCTGATCTTGCCGTTGACCATGATGAGCGCGGGCATGTAGAGCGTCAGCGCCGCGAAGAAGACGAGGAAGAACATCGCGGAGAGGTATTTTCCGATCACCAGATCGCGGTCGGAGAGCGGGCTCGACTCCAAGAGCACGATGGTGCCCGTCTGCCGCTCCTCGGCGAACAGCCGCATGGTGATGAACACCCCGGCGATGAGCGTGACGCCGCCGGTGATGTAGAAGAAGCGCTCGAGCACCTCCGCCGAGTACTGCGGCGTGTTGCTGAGTCCCCAGGCGTTGAAGAACACGCCGTCGATGAGGAGCGCGATCGCGAGGATCACCCAGCCCCAGATGGTGTTGACGTAGGCGGCGAAGTCGCGCCGCGCCACGAGGAGGATGCCTCTCATGCCTGCGCTCCCTGGGTGAGCCCGAGGAAGATGGTCTCGAGCTCGGACTCGTCTTCGACCACGCGCCGGACGCCCACGCCGGCGGTGACCAGCGCGGCCACCACGCTCTCGCGGGCGTCGGTGGCCATGGCCACGTGAACGCGGAGGCAGCCGTCGCCGTCGGCCTCGGCGCTCACCCGCTGCACCGCGCTCACCGAGCGGAGCGCCGCTTCCACGCGCCCGGCCTCGCCACGCACGTGGAGGGTGAGGCGGGTGCCGCTGGCGCCCGCGGCCTGGGCCAACTCGGACTCGCGACCGGCGGCCACGATCTTGCCGCCATTGAGCACGAGGAGCCGGTCGCAGGTCTCACTGATCTCCGCGAGGATGTGGCTGCTGATGAGCACGGTGGAGTTCTTGCCCAGTTTCTTCACCACCTGCCGCATCTCCACGATTTGCTTGGGATCGAGGCCGGAGATGGGCTCGTCAAGGATCACGAGCCTCGGGCTGTGGACGATCGCCTGCGCGATGCCCACGCGCTTGCGGTAGCCGTGGGAGAGCTCGTTGATCACCCGGTGCTGGACGTGTTCCACCTGGCAGGAGCGCAGCACCTCGGGGAGCCGGGCTTCCACCTCGGCGGCCGACTTGCCCTTGAGCTGGCCCACGTAGAGGAGGAACTCGCGGACCGTCATCTCCTTGTAGAGCGGCGGATCTTCCGGCAGGTAGCCGATGCGCGACCGGAACTCGGCGCTCGCGCTCACGAGGTCGGTGCCGTCGATGCGGACGTTGCCGGCGGTGGGGATGATGAGGCCGGCGAGCACCTTCAAGGTGGTGCTCTTTCCGGCCCCGTTGAGCCCGAGGAAGCCCACGATCTCATTCTCGGCAATCTCAAAGCCGATGTTTTCGACCGCGCGGCGCTCCTCGTAGTAGTGGGTGAGGCCTTCGACAGAGATCATCGCGTAGCTGTACCGGTGGTTGGGAGGGAGGGGCGGCGCTCTATGCACGGTGAGGCGCCGCGGCTAGGGGATCCACCCGTCGCGATTCGTCACGCGCCGGGAACCCCGGGCGCTTCCGGCAGGGTGACGCGCAGGCGCGAGCAGCGCACCGGCGCGGCGCGCCCTTTCACCGCGTGTTCTTCCACCGGGCCCGGCGACGCGCTGGCGAGCTCCAGCGTGCGCTCGCCGGCCACGATCTCGCCGGTGGCGGCGAGGCCTTGCAGCCGCTTGGCCACGTTGACCGCGTCGCCGATGGCGCTGTACTGCACCCGCGCCTCGCCCCCGACGTGGCCGATCACGCACTCGCCGCTGTTGACGCCGACGGTGAGCCCGAGGGTGGGGAGTCGCCGCCGCTCGCGCTCGGCGTTGAGCAGGTGGATCACCAGCTGCATGTCGCGGGCGCAGGCCAGGGCGCGGTCGGCGTGGTCGAGCTGGGGAAGGGGCGCCGAGAACAGCACCATGATCTCGTCGCCCATGAACTTGTCGATGGTGCCGTCGTGTTGCATCGCCACGCGCACCAGCTCGTCGAGGTAGTGCGTCAGGGTGGCGACGCACTCCTCGGCGCTGGCCGACTCCGAGAATCGGGTGAAGCCGACGAGGTCGCCGAAGAGGATGGAGATCTCGCGGCGGGTTGAGGCCAGGGCCGCTGGACCTTGCTCGCGCAACACCCGGGCCACCTGGGGCGCGAAGTAGCGCTCCAGCGCGAGGTCGAAGGCGCGGTTGGCCGGGCCCGGGGCCGGGGCGGGCGAGCGCAACCGCGACCACCAGCTCACCGCGCCACCCCGCGGGCGCGCCCCTGCGCCACCTCGTGGGCGAGCGCACGCAGGTAGCGAACCCCCTCGGCGGCGTGCGGGCGTGGATCGCGCGGGTTGTACATGCGGAACTTCACGCCCAGATCGGAGATCTTCTCGTAGCCCGATCGCGTGGTTTCCACGAGGAAGCTCAGCGCGCCGTGCTCGCCGTAGAGGTGGTCGATCTCCATGCCGTGGCCCCGGAAGAAGAAGGCCCAGCGGCTGAGTTGCCGCGGCCTGTAGGGGTGCGACGACATCGCCGCCTGCATCAGCTCGCCGAGGCGCTGCAGCTCGGCGTGGTGCGGCGCCCGCGCCCACAGGCCCGCCCAGGGGTAGTAGAAGAAGCCGCCGAAGGCGTGGAGCGACACCGCCACGTCGAACTGCTCGGCGCTGGCGAGCCGATCGAGGGCCTGGGACTCCGGTTGCGACAGGGGGCCCGGCGACACGGCGTAGCGGCGCGGGATGATCGCCTTCCAGATGGCGCGCGCCTCCCGGTTGACGCCGAAGTCGCGATTGAGGTCGACGTTGTTGGCGTTGCCCCTCCGGTAGACGTTTCGCCCCTCGGCGAGGTCGCCCTCCACGCGGGCGCGGCCATCGACATTGAGGCTGGGGATGACCACCAGCTCCACGCCCGGCTCGGGGAAGCGGGCGAAGTCGACGGCGAAGCTGAGCGCCACCTCGGTGGGCACCCACTCCATGGCGTGGATGTTGGCGAAGACCAGCATGGAACCCCGCGGCGGCGTGGCGGGGTCGACGAGGCGGTAGCCGAGGATGGGACGGTCTTGCACGCTGCGACCCACCTCGAAGGGCACCACGACCCCGGGACGCTCGGCGGCGAGGGCGGCCAGCGTGGCGTACACCTGCTCGGCGCGGTGGTAGAGCGGCTCGGCGTCCACCGCGCCCACCTATTCGCCGGTCGCGCCAAAAAATGGTCGCCCGCTTCGATAGCAGGCGGGGCGATGTGGACACTCGGCTTCGACGGCGGGACCCTGACGGTCGATGGCGCGGATCTCGCCGCGTTGCCGGGTGGTTTTGCCTTCGACCCGCGCGTGGGGCTCTGCCGCGGGCCGGCCTACCTCTACGGCCCGGTGGTCGAGGCGGCGCGCGCCGGCGGCGTGGAGCTGGTCGACGAGGCCCGCCGCTACCAGAAGCTCGAGCTACGCCACCTCAGCGGCCGTACCCCCCGCCCCTACCAGGACGCGGCGGTGGCGGCCTGGCGCGAGGCGCGCTGGCGCGGGATCGTGGTCCTCCCCACGGGCGCAGGCAAGTCCTTCGTCGCCGAGCGCTGCATCAGCGTGGCGCAGCGCAGCACGCTGGTGGTGGTCCCCACGCTCGACCTGCTCTCGCAGTGGATGGGCAACCTCCGCGCCGCCTTCGGCGTGGAGGTGGGCGCCCTCGGCGGCGGGGTCCACGACATCCGCGATCTCACCGTCGCCACCTACGACAGCGCGTGGATGCACGTCGACAAGTACGGGCACCGTTTCGGCCTCGTCGTCTTCGACGAGGTGCATCACCTCCCGGCGCCGGCCTACATGCGCGCCGCCGAGGGCCTGATCGCGCCCCTGCGCCTCGGGCTCACCGCCACGCTGGAGCGCCCCGACGGTCGACACCAGGACCTCTTCCCGGTGGTGGGTCCGGAGGTGCACCGGGTGGAGATCCCGGAGCTCGCCGGCGACTTTCTCGCCCCCTACGACACCGAGGTGATCCGGGTGGCGCTCTCGCCGGGGGAGCAGGAGGAGTACGCGCGCCTGCGCGGGATCTACAAGGAATTCGTGGCCATCCGGCGCATCAACATGCGCGGTCCCCAGGGCTGGCAACGGTTCATCATCGAGGCCAGCCGCAGCAAGGAGGGTCGCCAGGCCTTCAAGGCCTTCCTCGCCGCCAGGCGCATCGCCCACGGCACCGAGCGGAAGATCGACGTGGTGCGCGCGCTCCTCGCCGAGCACGCCGGTCGCCGCGCCATCGTGTTCACCAACGACAACGACACCGCGATGCGCATCAGCCGCGAGCTGCTCGTCCCCTGCATCACCCACCACACCGACGTGAAAGAACGTCGCTGGATCCTCGATGCGTTCGTCGAGGGCAAGATCCACTGCATCACCACCTCGCGGGTGCTCAACGAGGGCGTGGACCTTCCCGCGGCAGAGGTGGCCATCGTCGTGAGCGGAACGTCCACGGTGCGCGAGGCAGTGCAGCGGCTCGGGCGCATCCTTCGCCCCTCCGCGGGCAAGACGGCCACGCTCTACGAGCTGGTGGCCGAGGGCACCACCGAGGCGCAGGCCAGCGAGCGCCGCCGGGAGCACGATGCTTACCGCTGATCTCGTCCGCGCCACGGTGAAAAGGGGGGAGCTGATCCCCGGCTACGTCGACATCGGCAACGAGCGCGTGCAGGAACGAGCGCGCGACATCCTCGACACCATTCGGCAGGGGGTTGGGCAGCGCCGGGGCGACATCGACGCCGAGCTCGAGTCCCTGCTCGGCGATGCCACCGATGGCAAGCTCTTCGCCGGCCTCGCGAAGATCGCCTTCGATGCGTGCGAGTTCGCCACCGAGTCGCCGGTCGATCCGCGAGAGCTGCGGCAGCGGGTGTGGCTGGAGAGCGCCCGCTGCGGACCCTTCGCGCCCGTGGCCATCGACGGCCTCTCCACGCGCCTCGCCGTGCTCCAGGCCGTGGCGGGGGCGCTCGGCAGCGAGCCGGGGATCGTCGAGGAGGCGATGTACGCCGACCTGCCCGCGCAGCAGCGGCTGGCCGCCTGCAGCATCGAGAGCGCCGAGGCACTGGTGCAGCGCTACAACCTCGGCCTGGTGCAGGCGCTGTGTTTCTCGGCCAGCGAGCTGGAGGTGTGCCTGGAGGCGCCCGAGCCGGGCCGCATGCGCCAGCTGATGCGCGCGGTGAAGTTCAACCAGCTCTGTTTCAGCGCCGTCGCCGAGGGGAGCACCTACCGTCTCAAGATCGATGGGCCCGCCTCGCTCTTTTCCCAGACCAGTCGTTACGGCCTGGCGCTGGCGAAGTTCCTCGGCACGCTCGTCTTGCTGCCCGGCCCGTGGACGGCGCGCGCGGTGGTGAAGTGGAAGCGCTTCTCGCCCACGCTCACCCTCACCCACGAGTCGGGCTTGAAGTCACACTACCGCGACGTGGGTGCCTACGTCACCCGCGAGGCCGAGTGGTTCCGCGAGCGTTTCGAGGCGCTGGAGAGCGGCTGGGCGCTCGACCTCGACCCGATGCCGCTGGCGCAGGGCGCCGGGTCGGTGGTGGTGCCCGACTTCGGCTTTCGCAGGGACGGCCGCGTGGCTTACCTCGAGATTCTCGGCTTCTGGCGGAAGGGCACCATCGAGAAGCGCCTCGCGGCGCTGCAGAAGCACGGGCCCCGCAACCTCGTGGTGGCGGTGTCGCGACGCTACGCGACCGAGAAGGGCGAGGTGCCCGAGGGCGTCGTCGGCTTCGCGGAGGTGGTGCCTGCGCGCGAGGTGTTGCGGCTGGTCGAGGCGCGCGCGGTGACGGACGTCCGTCGCCGGTCCTGATCTCCGTCACCCTCGTTCACGGCTGGAGGCGGGTTTCTCCGCGGCACGCGCCTTGCCTCGC
>VGRQ01000152.1 GCA_016875315.1 Deltaproteobacteria bacterium
GGACTCGGCCTGCAACGGGTCGAGTGGGGGCGTGCCCGGGCCGAAGGGGCCGATCGCGACACCGTGCTCGGTGCCATAGGCGACGCAACCGCTGTCGCTGAACAGGCTGTAGACCACGTCGGTGATGCCGTCGCCGTCGAGGTTCGCGGGCGCCGCGAAGAGCTGGGGGGCGTCGCCGGGGCCCTGGAGGAGCGTGTCGACGGCGGTGTCGAAGGGCGTGTCGGCGCTGAACGGACCCAGCTTGATCATCGCGAAGCCATGCCCGTTGACGAGCAGGTCGACCTGCCCGTCGCCGTCGAAGTCACCCGCGGCCGGCTCGAAACCGAGGCCGCCCCCGCCCTTGAGCTCGAGGTGGGGACTGTCCCAGTCCACCGGCCCGGTGACGGGCCCGGGGAAGACGATGACCTGCCCGCTGCCGTCGTCGCTGCCGGGGAGCCCGATGGCGAGGTCGAGCGTGCCGTCGCCGGTGAGATCGGCCAGGAGCGGGAAGACGGCGGTGCCGTCGTCGGGTTGCGACCAGATGTCGGTCGCGACCGTCCAGCCCTCGCCATCGAGCCGGGTGACCGTGTCGTTCGTGCCCACGTACACCTGCGCGGTGCCGGTGCCGGCGAGGTCGCCCACGGCGAGGGACACCGGGCCGTGGGGAACGGCCACCGGGGGTAGCAGGTCGAGCGTCGCGGCGACCGTGGTGGTGATCTCGCCGCCACAGGGGTCGGGCAGCTCGGGGCAGGCGCTGTCGGCGACGGAGTCGCCGGCGAGCGGCGTGGCGCAGGCGAGGAGAAGGACGAGCACGGGGAGAGTGTAGTCGCCCCGGTCTACCGGGGGTTGCCTTTCGTGCCGGCCGCGATGGAGCGGGCGGGGGGTCGGGGTGCGCGGCTCATGCCATTGACTCGTCAAGGGCCAAGTCTTAACCCTTAACCTCCGGCACCTTTTTCTCGAGTTGCAGCGGGTGCTCGGTCAGGGTGCCGGTCGCGACGTCGTAGGCCCAGAGCGAGGTGCCGCCGCCGAGGTAGAGCGTGGCGCCGTCGAGGCTGCCGGTGAGGCCGCCGGTGGGCACGCCGCTCGCCACCAGGGTGGCCACGTCTTCGCCCTCGGCCACCAGCCACAGCTCGCCGCTGGTGCTGGTGCTCCACACCGTCTCGCCCTCCGGGCGGAAGGTCCAGCGCTGGGCGCTGGTGTAGCCCTCGCCCACCAGCGGGACCGGCCCGCCGTCGGCGCGCGCGGTGTAGGTGCCGAAGGCGCCCGAGTCGGGGTCGACGCCGGGGAAGGTGAGGCGGTCGCCCTGGTCGGTGGCCAGGACGTCGAGGCCCGCCGGGGCGTAGGCGCCGGTGCCCTCGATGGGGGTGCCCGAGGGAAGGGCCACGATGTCGCCGCCAGGGCTGAGGAAGGCGCCGGTCGCGGTGCCGGGCGCGAGCTGGCCGGGCGTTTCGTGGAGCAGGGTGATCTCGGTGCCGTCGACGGCCCAGGTGCCGCCGGCGTCGGCGACGACGAGGCTCCCGTCGGCGGCCTCCACCGCGTCGACGAGGCCCGTCCGGTCGGCGAGGAGCACGGCGACGGCGAGGCCGCCGGGGGCCGTGTCGGAGGCGGTGTCACTCGCGGTGTCGGAGTCGCCTGCGGTGCCGGTGTCGGTGTCGCCCGGGGACGACGGGGTGCAGGCGAGGAGGAGGAGCATGGGGGAGTCTAGCGAGTCGGGGGCTGCTCCATTGCCGCGGGCGGGCCATTAGTAGGCCGGGCCATGAGCCCGACCGACCGTCACCCTGCCGACCAGCACGATCGAATCCGCGTGCACGGCGCGCGGGAAAACAACCTCAAGAATGTCCAACTCGAGATCCCCAAGCGCCGGTTGACGGTGTTCACCGGGGTGTCGGGCTCGGGCAAGTCCTCGCTGGTGTTCGGCACCATCGCCGCCGAGTCGCAGCGTTTGATCAACGAGACCTACAGCGCCTTCGTGCAGGGCTTCATGCCCACCCTGGGGCGCCCCGACGTCGACCTGCTCGACGGCCTCACCACCGCGATCATCGTCGACCAGGAACGCCTCGGCGCGCACGCGCGATCCACCGTGGGCACCGTCACCGACGCCAACGCGATGCTGCGCGTGCTGTGGAGCCGGCTGGGCGAGCCCCGCCTCGGCTCGCCGAACGCCTTCTCCTTCAACGTGCCCTCGATGAAGGGCTCGGGCGCGGTGACCATCGAGAAGGGCGAGGGCAAGAAGACCGAGGTGCGCAGCTTCGAGATCAACGGCGGCATGTGCCCGCGCTGCGAGGGCATGGGCTCGGCCACCGACTTCGACCTGTCGGCGCTCTACGACGACAAGAAGTCGCTGGCGCAGGGCGCGCTCACCATCCCCGGCTACAGCATGGAGGGCTGGTACGGCCGCATCTTCAAGGGCTGCGGCTACTTCGACATGGACAAGCCCATCCGCGACTACAGCAAGAAGGAGCTGCACGACCTCTTGCATCGCGAGGCCACCAAGATCAAGGTGGAAGGCATCAACCTCACCTATGCTGGGTTGATCCCGAGCATCCAGAAGTCGTTCCTGTCCAAGGACAAGGAGGCGATGCAGCCGCACATCCGGGCCTTCGTCGACCGCGCGATCACCTTCACCACCTGCGCCGAGTGCCGGGGCACGCGGCTCAACGCGGCGGCCCGCTCGTCGAAGGTGGCGGGCATCGACATCGCCGAGGCCTGCGCGATGCAGATCAGCGACCTCGCGCGGTGGGCGCGCGGGGTGAAAGAACCCACGGTGGCGCCGCTGCTCGCTGGCTTGTGCCACACGCTCGAGGCCTTCGTGGAGATCGGCCTCGGCTACCTGAGCCTCGACCGCCCATCGGGCACCCTCTCCGGCGGCGAGGCCCAGCGCACCAAGATGATCCGTCACCTCGGATCCTCGCTCACCGACGTGACCTACGTGTTCGACGAGCCCACCATCGGGCTCCATCCCCACGACATCCAGCGCATGAACGAGCTGCTGCTTCGACTGCGCGACAAGGGCAACACCGTGCTGGTGGTGGAACACAAGCCCGAGGTGATCGCGATCGCCGACCGGGTGGTCGACCTCGGCCCCGGCGCCGGCACCGCCGGGGGACAGGTGGTGTACGAGGGCACGGTGGCCGGCTTGCGCGCGAGTGGCACGCTCACCGGGCGGCACCTCGACACCCGGGCGCAGCTGAGGCCGAGGGTGCGAGAGAAGAGGGGGGTGCTGGAAGTGCGCGGCGCCCGGACGCACAACTTGCAGGGGGTCGACGTCGACATCCCGCTCGGCGTGCTCGTGGTGGTGACCGGCGTGGCGGGCTCGGGTAAGAGCTCGTTGATCCACGGTAATGTGTGCAAGCGCGCCGGGGTGGTGGAGGTGGACCAGTCGCCCATCCAGGGCTCGCGTCGCAGCAACCCCGCCACCTACACCGGGCTGCTCGACCCGATCCGGACGGCCTTTGCCAAGGCCAACGGGGTGAAACCCGCGCTGTTTTCCGCCAACTCCGAGGGCGCGTGCCCCGGCTGCAACGGCGCGGGTGTCATCTACACCGACCTCGGCATGATGGCCGGGGTGAGCGCGCCCTGCGAGGACTGCGGTGGCAAGCGTTTCGTTGCCTCGGTGCTCGACTACAAGCTCGGCGGCCTCGACATCGCGCAGGTGCTCGACCTGCCGGTGAGCGAGGCGGTGGGCTTCTTCTCGTCGGGCAAGGCCAAGACCCCGGCGGCCACGGCCATCCTCGCGCGCCTCGCGGACGTGGGCCTTGGCTACGTACGGCTCGGGCAGCCGCTGCCGACGCTCTCCGGCGGCGAGCGGCAGCGACTGAAGCTCGCGGCCGAGATGGGCGACGACGCCACCGTGTACGTGCTCGACGAGCCCACCACCGGGCTGCACCTCGCCGACCTGGAGAAGCTCCTCGGCATGCTCGATCGGCTGGTGGATAGCGGCAAGTCAGTGATCGTCATCGAGCACCACCTCGCGGTGATGGCCCACGCGGACTGGATCATCGACCTCGGCCCCGGCGCCGGTCACGACGGCGGGCGCGTGGTGTTCGAGGGCACCCCCGCCGAGCTGGTGGCACGCAAGGGGACGGTGACCGGGCAGTACCTGGCGGGGTGGGTGGGGAGGTAGGGCGTGGGAAGTACCGCTTGCTCCGGCCAGCCGTGATGGCCATCATGATGGCTGAGAGGTGCGCATGCTCAAGCAACTGTCCATCGCCGAGGCCAAGAACAGTCTCCCGGCTGTCGTGCATGATGTCGAGGAAGGGCAACCGGTGGAGATCACCCGGCGCGGAGAGCCGGTTGCCGTTCTCCTGTCGGTTCACGAGTACCGTCGGTTGAACGGAGTCGTGCCAGACTTCTGGGCGGCAGTCCAGTCATTCCGGCGAGAGCACGACCTGGAAGCGCTGCAGGCGGAGGCGGCTTTCGTCGACCTTCACGATCGCTCGGCCGGGCGGAACTTCAAGTGGTAGAGGCACGGTTTCTACCCGACAGCATCGCGGTTTGCGACCCTGTTCGCCCGGAGCCGAGGCCAGCCTTCATGGCGCGGATCGAGGCTCACCGCGCCTAGTCGATCGGCTTCACCAGCGACGATCCGCCGGGCCTCACCAGCTCGGTGCGCGGGCGATCCGGCATCGTGTCCCAGTAGCCGTTGGGGTTGAGCATGGCGGGGAGCCCCCCCGCCGCCGGCCAGCGCGTTGCCGGCGGCCATGCCGAAGCCGGCGAGCATGCCCGCGGGTGCTGGCCGGGTCGGCGAGACTTCATGCGTGCGGGATAGCACCGTGCCCAACATGGTGTCGCGCTCGCTTCCCCTGCTGGTCGTGGCCGCCTGCGGCGGCGGCGACTTGCTCTCCGCCGAGGGCGGCGCGGGGCGCCCCTCCGACAGCGGGCAGGCCGACTCGGGCCTTCCCAGGCACGACACCGACGCGGACGCCGACGCCGACAGCGACACCGACGCCGACACCGACACCGACACCGATACCGGCACGGTCGATCCCTGCGCGGCGCTGGCGCCGCTGGCCACGGCGGCCGACAACCACGCGGCGATCACCGCGTGCCTCGCCCTCGGTCGGGCCACCCTCGGCGCGGGCACCTTCGACGTGAACAACACCGTGGTGGTGCCCCCGGGCGCCACCCTCGACGGGTCGGGGCGCGCGGCCACGCTCCGCGCCCAGATGCCCTCGGTGAACTCCCTGGTGACGGTGCAGGACGGCGCCACGGTGACGGGCATGGTGCTCGACGCCAACCAGGCGCTCAGCGACAGCAACGGGGCGGTGGTCCACGTGACGGGCTCGGGCGCCACCGTGTCGGACTGCTGGGTGGGCAACGCCAACGGCCACGCGACGGGCGTGGCCCTCGCCGGGGTGTACTTCATCTCCGACACCGGCAGCGGCAGCGTGGTGAAAGACAGCGAGATCACCGGCCTGTTCTACGGTGTGATCTTCCGCGACGGCCTCGACGCCAGCGAGGTGAACACCGTGCAGTCGTCCACGATCCACGACCTCGCCTGCGATGGCGTCACCTTCGCTGGCTACGGCGAGATGGTGGGCAACACCGTGTACCGGGTGGGCTCCGACTGCGAGAACGGCCCCATCCCCGGCGCCACGGTGTACGGCCTCTACAACACCGTGGGGGCCCGGATCGACAGCAACACCCTGTACGACACCTGCGGGAACGTGGTCGACCTCGACACCGTGTCGAACTTCGAGATCACCGGCAACGAGATCCGCGACCCCGGCTACACCTGGGACGGCGCCGCGCCCTGGTGCTCCGGGCAGGCGCTGATGATGATCGACTCGTCCAGCAACATCGTGACCGGCAACGTGATCGTGTCCAACGACCGGGTGAACAATCGCGTGGACTACTACGGCGACATCCACGGGGTGTACCGGAAGTCGAGTAGTTACGCGGCGTATTCCGACCTCGGTGGCGGCGCGGACTCGGTCATTGCCTTCGCATTGTTGCAGCGCCCGAGCGAGCCGGGCACCGCGACCGGCAACATCATCGACGCGAACGAGCCTCGCGCCGCCTGCGGCAGCGGTTGCACCGGCGTGGGCTACTACTCCTCCCGCGGCACCGGCCTCGACAGCGCGGGCGTGGCCAGCGAGTCCACGATGAACTACTACTCGCGCAACAACCCGTATGGCAGCAACATCGGGTCGTCGCGCTGCGGCTTCAACTGGTACGCGTGGGACGACACCTGCGACGGCACCTTCCCCAGCGGCCAGTGTAACGGCGACGACCACCAGCACACCGGCTTTCTCCGGCAGGACGGCTGCGAGGACTACTGAACGCGCCGGCGCCGCAGCGCGACGATCGCGCCGACGAGAGGGAGGCCAGCGACCGGCGTGGCGGTGCCACACGCCGACTCGCACTCGATGTCGTCGAGGATGGTGGCCTCCCCCGGCGCGGCGGCGGCGCTGGCCTCGCCCGTGTCGGTATCGGGCTGGTCGTGCTCGCCGCCGGTGTCGCCGCCGGGGCTCACGCAGGCGCCGTCTACGCAGGCGCTTCCCTCCGCGCAGGTAGACTCGGCGTAGGTGCCGTCGGTACACGCGGCAACCACGCTGTCGTCGAGGCAGAAACTGCTGTGCGGCCCGGCGGTGCAGCGGCTGTCCATGCACGAGGCGCCGCCCTCGTCGCTGCCGCACACCAGCCCGAAGCCGGCGCAGTCGCCGGTGCCGTACACGCCGTCGTTGCACCCCTCGATCACCGTGCCGTCGATGCACCGGTAGTGGCGCAGGCCGTCGCCGTCGGGGCAGCGATAGTCCACGCAGAAGGCGAAGTCGCCGTCTTCCTGGCAGGTGGCGCCGTACACCGCGCAGTCGCCGGTCCCGGTGAAGCGTCCGCCCTGGCACTGCGAGATCACGGTGCCGTCGCACCACTTCCCGTTGGCGGTGGTGCAGCGGCTGTCGGCCGCGTCGTCCCACGTGATGGCGAGGTGGTTGGCCACGGTGCGGGGCGATCCGTCGGAGGGGTTGTTCTTGACACACAGGTCGTTGGCGCCGCGCGGGTTGCAGTCGGCATCGCTGTTGGTGTCTTCCACCACCAGCGTGGAGCTCCCGCCGCCGTCGAGCATCACCGCGTCCCAGCAGTCGAAGGGGTCGCCGAGCAGGAGCTCGCGCACCTCGTCGCAGCTCATGCCGGTACTGCCGCCAGCGCCGCGGCCGTCGATCACCACGAGCCAGAGGTGCGTGCCGTCGGCCTCGATGCAGGCGGCGCTGCGCGGGTTGGTGGTGCTGGTGTCGTAGCACCCGCTCCCTGCCACCCCGTCTTCCACCAGCACCAGGCCGTTGGCGCCGATCGCCTCCTGGTAGCGCAGGGGGTAGATCGTGGGCAGGTGCAGGGGGCTGAACACCATGCTCGCGTCGGAGAGCGGCGCGGCCTGGTCGAGGTCACAGCGCTTGTCGATGGTGCAGGCCAGGTAGCCCCAGGTGCTGCCGATGGCGTCGGTCTCGATGTGGTCGTTCCACAGCATGCCGCCGGAGATGGCGAGCCCCAGGGGGTGCAGGTAGTCGTCGCCCGAGCAGGTGGTGCACGACCAGTCGCCGTTGATCGCCGCGATGGCGTCGACCTCCTCGGCGAAGCTCAGGGTGTCGGTGTACCACTCCACGCCGCGATCGTCCCTGGAGGCGTGCAGGCCCACGCTGGGCGAGGACAGGTCGGCCCGCACCGCGTAGATGTCCTGGGGCCGGTCGCCGTCGGTGAAGCGCTTGAAGGAGGTGATCCCCGCGCGCACCTCGCGCTCGTAGTCGGCGGAGAGCGCGAGGGTGACGAGGACGAGCAGGGGGCCTCCGCGGGAACCCTGATCCCCTAGCCCGACGTTCCACAGGCGGATGCCCTACACGATGTCGATGGGCAGGGGCTCGTGGACATCCTGGCGACGCCCACGCCGCTCCAGGCGCGCGCCTTCGAGCTACTCGGCCTCACCCCCCGGGCGTAGCCATGGCCGCGGAAGGCTGACACTGGGCGTGGACTCCGATAGCGACTGCGTCTCCGGATCTCTCGGGGACCCGGGCTTCGGGCTAGATCCCGCTTGGGTCGAAGCTCCACTTCTTCTCGCCATCGTGGTCGAGATCGACGCGCGTGAGGAAGTTGATGCCCACGATGCCATCGATTCCGGGTGGCGCGTTCTCCATCACCAGCGCGTCGAGCTCGCGCACCTCGATCTCGCCGATGCGCACCGGCGGGAGCTGCACGGGTCGCCCGGCAGAGGTGCCCCAGGCGCTCGTCATGATCACCGGTGTCGGCTCCTGAATCAACAATAGCTTCTCGGCGAGCGCCGCGGAGATCACCGTGTAGGGAGCCGACGAGTCGAAGCCGAGCACGGCAGAGTGATCGCCCACCAGCATATCGAACCCGAAGAGCCCATCGGGGGTCTCGACATGCCGCGCCTCGGCGTGTCCGCTCGCCCGCAGCTTGCGGCAACCCGCGGCGTCGGCGATCCGCGCTCGCGCGACCTGTGCTTCCCCGCGCGTGGCGCGGGAGAGCCACCAGATGATTCCCCAGGTGTCCCAGGCCTTACAACCCTGGTCGGCCTTCTCCTGTTGAGCCGCGAGGCGCTTGGCCGGATCGACCGAGCGGGGATCGAGCAGGAAGGCCTGGCGAAGATCCGAGATGGCCGCCAGCGCGTCGCCTTTCGCTTCCCACGCGGCCGCGCGATCAATCAAGGGCCGCGCGCTCGACGGGTTGTCCAGGACGGCGGGGGTCGCGGCCTCCGCGGCGGCGTCCCACTGCATCGAGTCCATCGCGATGCGGTAGGCCTCCCGCCGCAGCAGGTCGTCGGCCGGGCAGCGCGCGCGGAACTCGGCCAGGACCCCGACGGCCAGCGCGTCCTGGTCGGCCCTCTCGTAGAGCTGGGCCAGCGCGAGCGCCGCCTTCGCCTGGCATGGATTCGCGGCCAGATCCTCCGCGGTCTCCCGGATCGGTCGCGTCCACGGGCCGTAGTCGGGCCCCGATTCACACGCTGCAAGAAGGAGAATCATCAGAGCCCGGTGGTGGTGGTGGAGTTTAACAACCGCTCGTAAACGGCACCCTTCGCCAGCCGGTACTCGTGCATCGACCCCCCCTCGAAACGACGCCGAATGGCGTTGAGTTCCTCGACGATCGCGGGATCGGCGCGCACCGCGTCGCGCAGGCGCAGGAAGAAGTCCTCTGGGCCGCCGCGGACGACGAGCTGCACGCCGAGCGGCGGGCTCCGCGCGTCGTCGTTGAGGCTCTGGTAGGTATCGCTCCGGTCGGAACCTGCGTTGTCGGACAGTCGCGACCGCAGGCCGTCGAGCGCGGCGACGAAGTCGGACGCGCTTACCCGCACGCAGATGTCGAGGTCGCCCTTGGTGAGCGAACCCGGGATGGCGGTGGCGCCGACGTGGTGCCACTCGGCACCGGCGGGGACCAGCGGCGAGAGCTCGGCGACGGTCGCGACGAAGGCCGCCTCGGCAGCGGGGGCCGCGGCCTCGTGGGGGAGGAAGTACACGCGCTCCTCCACCGCCTCGACCGAGGGCGCAGGCTGTTGCCTCGCCAGCCGCCGGAGGGCCTGGGCGTCGCGCTTCTCGGCCACGGCCGCGTCGAAGGCGGCCTGGTTGGCCCGCGAGGGCCTGGTGCTGCCCGACACCTTGCGCACGTACTGCAGCGCGGCGGCCGCGATCTCGTCGTCGGTGGTGGGGGGTTGAAAGTGAAAGAGCACGCGGATGTCTCGGCACATGGTGGGGCTCCTCGGCGCCGGGAAGGTAGCGCGCCGGGCGGCCCTGCGAACGGTTGGACTCACTGCTCCCGAGTGACCACCACCGTCCCGCCGCCGACCTGCTCGCCGTGCAGGTCGAGAGCCACCAGATCGAGCGTGTTCGCTCCCGGCTCGAGGGGCACGCTCACCCGCCAGGTGTCGCGGCTGGTCCACTCGGGCTCGATCGCCGTGCCGTCGACGAGGATGGACCGGACGTCGATCCAGCCGGTGCCCTCG
>VGRQ01000153.1 GCA_016875315.1 Deltaproteobacteria bacterium
CGTGCCTGGCGGCGCGCTCCACGGTGTAGGCGTGGACCCACCCGGCGCAGGGGACGACGAGCACCTTCCAGCCCGGTAGCGCGGGCGTGGTCCCCGAGGTGGGGTCGACCACCATCCGCCCCGCGGCCGACTCGGCGCAGGCGAGCAGCACCGGCGCGCCCGGCGACTCGGCCAGCCAGGCGTCTACCCGCTGCCGCGCCTCGAGCACCGGGAACCAGTCGAGGCCGATACCGGCGCTGTTGCAGGAGCCGGCGCACACGCCGCAGCCCACGCAGGCGGAGGTGTCGATCTGCGCGAGCTGCTTGCCACCTCCGGGCCGGTCGACCATCTTGATCGCGTCGTAGGGGCAGTCCTTGCTGCACGTGGTGCAGCCGTCGCAACGGCCGGCGTCCACCCGGGCCACCCGCGCGCGGCCCCGCCCGAGCAACCAGGGCAGCGGCAGGACCACGGCGCCGAGCCCCAGCGTCGCCCCCCACAAGGCCGCGGCCGGCAGCCGGTCGGTGAGCCAGAGCGGCAGCAGGTACCAGCCGTCGATGGTCATCTCGCCGGGGAGCACCGCCATCTTCGCCCCGGCGGCGAGGTCGGCCGGCACGAGGATCGAGATCACCGACATCGCCACCAGGACCACGATCGACATCGGTCGATCGGGGAGAAAACGACTGCGTGCCACGCGCGCCACGTGCAGCCACAGGGCGATCGCCATCGCCAGCGGCAGGAGCATGTGGACGAAGAAGACGACGAAGAACAACAACGTGTTCAGCGTGTCGTCGAGCAGGAAGCTGCGCGACAGCGGGTCGGCCACGATGGGCAGGGCGTCGATGAAACGCGCGGTGCCGAGCGCCACCTGCCGCGCCCGCTCGTCCCAGAGGAGCCAGTAGCCGAGCCAACCCACCACCCAGAGCATCCCCACGAGGACCACGCCGGTCACCCACGCGAGCCAGCGCGCGCCAGTGAAGCGCCGCGCCGTGGCCAGGCGCAGCGCGTGGAGCGCGGTGAAGGCCACGCAGGCGTCGGAGCTGTAGCGATGCAGGGCCCGCAAGAAGCCGGCGAGCCCGGTCATCGCGACGACGCTCTCGCGCGCGTGGTGGACGCTCGGGGTGTACCAGAACAGCAGCAGCACCCCGCTGACCAGCGCCACGACGAGCGCGTGGACGGCGATCGCGCCCGACTGGGCGACAGGATTGTACTCGGCGGGGAGCCACCGGGCGCAGCCGGACTCCAGCCAGAGCAGGGGCCGCTCGAGCCACCGGAGCAGGGCCTCGCCGCGCACGGGCGTTTCCACCTCTGGCGGCGCGGCCGGGCCGGTGTGCCGGGCGCCCATCACTCCGCCACCAGCAAGCGGAGCGCGGCAGCGAGCCACCGCGCCTGCCGCTCGCCGAGGGTGAATCGGTAGGCGATGTAGCCCTCGCGGTCGACCACGATGAAGAGGTTGGCGTGGTCAATCACCCCGGTGACGGGGTCGCGGGTGCGGGTGACGCCAAGGCGGTCGAGCTGCGTGTCCATGAGCCGGGGGCTGCCGGTGAGCAGCCGGTAGGTGGGGAGACCGATGCCCTGGGCGGCGGCGAGGCGCGCCAGCACCTCGGGACGGTCACGGTTGGCGTCGAGGGTGAGGCCCACCACGCGGACGTGCTCGAGCTCGGAGGTAGACAGCGTCGCGAGCGCGGCCTTGGCCTGCGCGAACAGCGTGGGACAGGTGAAGCCGCAGGACGCGTACACCGCGGTGATCACCACCACCTCGCCCCGCACGTCGCGGAGGTCGAAGGGCTGTCCCTCCTGGTCGAGCCCGCTCAGCGTGGGCGCCGGGATGCGCGTGCGCAGCGCCTCGGCGGGGAAGGGGATCTCCGCCTCGCGCCCCGGCGCCAGCCGGATGTCGGCCAGCGCCACCGTCGACACCCCCACGAGGCCGAGCCCGCCGAGGGCCCAGGGCAGGGCGGCGCGCCAGCTCACGCGGCGCAACAAGTCCCACCAGAGCGCCGCGACCAGCCCGCCGATGAGCACCGGCTGCGACAGGAAGATGAACACCTGGGTGCGGTCCATCTCGCCGGTGGCGGCGTTGTAGCCAAAGCACCAGGTGCGGAAGTCCTCGGCGAACTGTCCCACGGCGCCTCCGGAACTCGGCCAGAGGAGCATCGCCGTGGCCGAGAGGCCCGTCACCGCGCAGGTGCTCAGGGCCAGGACGGGGAATCGCCAGGTGGCGAAGAACCGGTCCAGCGCGGCCAGCGGCGTGCCGCTCATGGCGATGTCCTACCGGACGTGCCAGGTGTCGGCGAGGGCCTTCCAGTTGGCGAAGTAGTACACCGCGAAGCTCGCCAGCAGCGCCAGCACGAGGGTCATCGTGCCGGGCGTGTGGTGCTCTTCCGCGTTGTGCTCGTCGCGAATGATGTCAGCAACTTTCTTCTCGTCACTCATGGGAACCTCCTACCAGGCCGTCATGGCGCGGCCGGCGTTGGACTTGCCGAAGAACACGGCAGACACCACCAGCAAGATGAACATCAAGAGGCCGACGAAGGCGATGGTGCCGCCCACGCCCATGAGCCCGAGCCACAGGTGGGCGCTGGCGTCGAAGCCGGCCGACACCTGGGCACCGGCGAACTCCACGTCCCAGTGGCGGCGGGGAACGCCGTAGGAACCGGCGAAGGTCATCGCCACCGCCATCAGCGTGACGCCGCCGGCGAACACGTAGGGCTGGATGCGACACAGCGCCCGCGCGTAGAACTCCTTCTGGAAGAGCAGGGGCACCACGTAGTAGGTGAGGCCCATGAACGCGAGCGTGGTGCCACCCACCACCGTCGTGTGGAAGTGACCGGGGATGCGCAGCGTGTTGTGCGCGATGATGTTGATCTGCTGGGTGCCGAGGGTGACACCGGTGATGCCGCCGAGGAAGCCGAAGATGACCAGCGACATGAAGAAGGCGCTGAATCCCGGGTTGCTCCAGGGCGCGGCGAAGAGCCAGCCGAAGAGGCCGTTGGTGTGCCCCTTCTTCCGCATGGCCACTTCCACCGAGGCCGGCACCGTGAAGCCGTGGATCATCGAGGCGAGCACGGCAAGGTACATCGCGTAGCTGGTGTTCCAGATCTTCCAGCCTGCGCCGACGCCCGGGTCGACGAGCAAGTGGTGGGCCGAGGCGATGTTGATGAAGAGCACGTACAGCACGAAGGCGGCGCGGCACACGGCCTGGTTGATGGGCTTGGCGCCGGTGGTGATCGTCGCCAGGAGGTACCACACGCTCACCATCGCGCAGACGTTGACCTGCTGCGACTGGTGGCCGAGTCCCCACCAGATCAGGCGGTACCAGGCGGCGTCGATGGTCTCGAGGATGCCCATCGACCAGAGGAAGGTGGGGATCATCACGATGGCGCCGTGCAGCAGTGTCACCACGGCGATGATGGCCGCTGCCGTGGCGCCGAACACCACCAGCGGCACCGAGCCGTTGTAGGTCCGGTCGCGCTTGGCCACGTAGAGGGTGGCGAAGAAGTTGCCCACGCCGGTGAGGGTACCGGTCGCGACGAGGATGATGCCCAGGTAGAAGAGCGGGTGGCCCTTCAGGGGCACGTACGACGTCATGAGCACGTCGCTGTTGCCGGTGAGGATCATCGCGTTGACCATCAGCGCGCCCACGAGCATCTGCCCGAAGCTCGCCCAGGCCACGCCCTTGCTCGCCAGCCGCGAGTTGAGCAGGCTGGTGGCGGTGAAGTAGAGGATTGCGACCTCGAGGAAGAGGATCCAGAAGATCAGCATGTTCAGGCCGTGCAGCGTGAGCACGCGGTAGTACCACTCGGCGCTGAGCAGGTGGATGGTCGGCGCGCGGGTGAGCGCGAGCAGGATGGAGGCGATGCCGCCCACCAGCAGGAACACCACCGCCATCACGGCGTTGATGCGGATGAACCACTGCGCGTTGAGGCAGACGGGGAGGCCGGTCGTGTCACACGAGCGGAGCTCGCCGGGACGGTGATTCCCGGTGGCGAAACCCGTGGCTTCTGCGGCCCCCGAGAGGGGGAGGGTTGTGGACATGGGTGGCTCCTAGGGTTCGACGATGACGCGGCCGGTCATCAGGTGGTGGCCAATGCCGCAGAACTCGTTGCAGATGATGGTGAACGAGCCGGACGAGGTGGGGGTGAGGGTGAGCACGTGGTCGTAGCCAGGCAAGACCTGGAAGTTCATGTTCATCGGCTGCAGCGAGAAGCCGTGCTGCAAGTCGAGCGATGACAGGTGTACCCGGTAGCTCTGCCCCTGCTTGAGCTTGAGGATCGGGTACCAACGCCACATCTGCGCCAGCAGGTAGGCGTCGCCGCCGGGGGCGGGCTGCACGACGGGCACGCCGTTCTCCTCGCCCACCTTGTTGGAGGCCACGAAGGCCTCCACGCGCTCGGAGAACTTCATGGGCTCGACCGCGTAGGCCTCGCCGGTGCTGTTCTGCTTGCCGCGGAGGTGCCAGTAGGGCATCGCCACCGACAGCACGACGCACCAGGCGAGCGCGAGCCCGATCCAGGTGCGCTCGCCTCCGGTCGGTGCCTTGAACCAGTCGGCCGCGGGAACGTGAATGCTCATGGGAACCTCCTTAGGGCAACGCGGCTGGTGGCACGTTCATGATCTCGATCCAGCCCCAGGCCGTGTAGGACACGAACGGGACGAGGACGCCGAGGGCGAGCAACAACCAGGGGTTGTCCATCAAGCGTTGGATTGGATGTGGGTCGTGGGCCACGATTGCCTCCGGGGTTCAGGCGTGGGAAGGGGGCCGGCCGCGCGCCAGCGACGCACGACGAGGCCGAGGAAGAGAAGGCCGCCCGCGACGGCCACGAGGCCACCCAGCCCCATCACCGCGAGGCCGAGTGTTTCCATGGTGCCGCGCGCCGCCTGCTCGGCGCCGTACACCTTGCGCGCGGTGCCATGCGCGCCCGCGACGGCGAAGCCCAGGGCGAAGACGAACTGGCCCGCGCCGAAGACGGTGGGCTGCCAGCGGGCCACCCAGGACGGCGAGGCGGCGCCGAGACCGGCGCGCGCCATCAACAGGGGTGTCAGCGCCATGAACGCGGCGGTCACCGCGCCGATGCTCGCGTGGTAGTGCGCGGGGATGACGGTGTTGGAGCCGCGGATCATCGCGCCCAGCATGAAGCCAAGCACCGTGAGCGTGGCGGAGATGGCGAAGCCCGCGATCCGGGGGTCGCGCAGGGTGGATTGCCGCGAGGCCCAGGCGCAGCTCACGAGGAAGAAGCTGACGACGGGGAAGATGCCCCAGCGCATGAGCTGGGTGAAGCCGAGGTAGTAGGTGCTGGAGTTGAGTCCGGCGAGCGGGAGCAGGGGGGCAACCATCCACGGCGCGACCAGGAGCGCGAACCCGAGCGCGGCGCGCCCGCGCGGCATCACCGGGCGACCGGTGGCCTCTTCCACCAGCAGCAACCACGCCGCCACCATCGCCGTCTCGCTGGCGAGCTGGAGCACGTGGCCGCCGCCCCACATCAACAGCTCGAAGCTCGTGGTGCCGGGCACGCCGCGAGGGTGCAGAATCCAGCTGTTAGCGAAGGTGAGGACGGCGAGCACCAGGGCCAGCCCGGCGGCACGGAGCCCAGGGGCCGCGGCCCCGCCGGGCGCGTCGTTCCAGATCCGCCCGTCGAGCAGCGCCATCACCACGCCGAGGCCGAAGACGGCGAGACCCCAGCCAAACCACGGGTGGTCGATCACCGGCACGTAGTTGGCCATCACCGCCTCGGAGCCGGGGGCCAGCGCGGCCAGTCCCATGAGGCCGAGACCTGCCACCGACACCCCGGCGACGCCGATCGTCCACCGGCCGCTCTGTCCCCGGGCGGGGAGCAGGAAGCTCATCGCCACGATGAACGAGACGAACCAGGCCACGAGTGCCAGGTCGACGTGCACCACGAGGCAACGGCGGAAGAAGTCGGGGTCCGTCACCCAGCGGTCGAAGGGCGGCATGCGCGCGAAGACCAGCAGCACCGCCACGGCGCCGGCGGCGATGAGCACGCCGATCGCCAGCCCCAGCCACGACCGGAGGCCGCGGGATTCGAGGGGGTCGAGCGCCGCCGGGGTGGGCAGCATGGGGGGCTCCGAGCTGGTCAACGGATGTGTACATCGGTTGAGAACGTGTCGAAATCCGTCAGACGACCGATGCCGGATAGGACGGCGGGTGGACACATTGGCCCGACGATGATCCTCCCGCAGACCGCCGAGTACGCCCTCCGCGCCATGGCCTGCCTCGCCGCATTGCCCCCTGGCGAGGGCATGCGCGCCCTCGATCTCTCCGTCCAGGCCAGCGTTCCCGCCGCCTACCTGTCGAAGATCCTCCGGCGGCTGGTGATCGCGGGGCTACTGGTGTCGAAGAAGGGCCACCACGGCGGCTTCGCCCTCGCGCGCCCCCCGCGGCGCATCCACTTCGCGGAGATCCTCGCCGCCGCCGACGCGGGGCCCCACGTGGGCCGCTGCGCCTTCGGTTGGGCCCAGTGCGACCCCGAGGCGCCCTGCCCGCTCCACCCCGCGTGGAGCAAGCTCCGGGCGAGCTTCGGCGAATGGGCGCAGACCAGCACGCTGGCCGACATCGACCTCGCGAACTTCGATCAGTCGCTGCCGGGGCGGAGGGCGGAGGCCGGATGAGGGCGATCAACGGGTAAGGTTCGCCGTGGCGCGGCCGATTAGGAGGCGATGCACCCGATGGACCACGACCCCTCGGCCGAGACGGCGCTCTCCGATCCGGCGCCTTTCATCGAGTTCCTGCCTGTCCCGGCGCTGTTGCTCGACAACCGTGGGCGTGTCGCGGTGGCCAACGCGTCTGCGGCGAGCATGCTGGGCGCTGGCGTTGGAAAGCTGGTTGGCGTCGAGTTCGTGACGTGCCTACCCCTCTCGTCGCGACCTGCCTGGCGAGCGACCGCGCGTGGCGACCTTGCAGCCCGGGTGGACTTGTCGCTCGCCGAGTCTCGCGGCTGGGCCCGGGCGCAGGTGGGTCGCGTGCCGGCGGCAGGGGGTCGCCCGGCGGGGCTCCTGGTGCTCCTGGCCGACATCACCGAGGACCGGCGCCAGGCCGAGGCGATCGAGGCCCACCTCGGCGCGCTCGACCGCGCGAAGCGCGAGCTGGAGGCCCTCGCCACCAGCGACGGGCTCACCGGCCTCGCCAACCACCGCGCGTTCCAGTCGCGACTCGGCGCCGAGCTTCGCCGTGCCCTGCACGCGGGTCGCCCGTTGTCTCTCCTGCTCGTGGACGTCGACCACTTCAAGCGCCTCAACGACAGCTTTGGCCACCCCGCCGGCGACGAGGTGCTACGACAACTGGGCCGCCTGCTCCGCGACGCCCTGCGCCCCGGCGACACCGTCGCACGCTACGGCGGCGAGGAGTTCGCGGTGATCCTCCCGGGCGCCGCTGCCCGCGCCGCGGGCGTGGTGGCAGGGCGCCTCAATGCCGCGGTGCGCAACCATCCCTGGCGCCTTCGCGAGGTGACGGTGAGCGTCGGCCACGCCACCGCCGACGCGACGGTGGTCGACGCCAGCGACCTCGTGGCGCGCGCCGACCAGGCCCTCTACGCGGCGAAGCACGCAGGTCGCGACCGCGCGATGGACTGGTCGGCGCTCGGCGCCGCCCCGCCTGGGAAGATCGACCTCGGCGAGTGGCTGGCGCGCATCGAAGACGCACGGGTAGACCCGAGCGGCCACGCGGCGGTGCGGGTACTGCAGCAGGCAATCCTCGACCACCTGCAATGGAAGAATCGCCTGCGCGGGATCATCGGGGGCGACGAGCACCTCGTTCCCCGCGAGATCGGGGACCATCGGGAGTGCCGCCTGGGTCGGTGGTATCTCCAGTCGCGCGCCCAGTACGGTGAGAACGCGGACTGGATTGCCCTCGACGCGCCGCACGCGCGCCTTCACGCGCTGGCGGCGCAGATCGTGGCCGAGGTGAGCGCGGGCGATCACGAGCAAGCGATGGCCGACCTCCGCGAGCTGGAGCGCTGCTCCACCCAGATCGTCGACTGCTTGGAGCGGCTGGCGGAGGTGGCTGGGGCGTGAGCAACGCGCGGTGGCGGTAGCAGGTAGTGGAAGGAACCACAAGCAATAGACGGATGTCGGCTTGAGACCTCTCACCAACCGCTTGCGTCTGCGGAAGTGTTGGGCTAGAGCCGCGTCGGGAGACAGAATCATGGCTCGCTGCTCGCTGCTCGCTGCTCGCTGCTCGCCGCCCTAGCTGGCTGTGGAAACGACTGGGAGGCGCTGGGGACCTTCCCCTCTAGAGAGGCTGCGTTCTGCGAGGCGGTCGAGGCGAGCGGGGCTTCGGGGACGTATCCGGGTGCCCGGATGGGCCACGACGTCGCCATCGTGAGCGCCCGCACTCAGGTCGGGAGCGAGAACGTCTACCGGTTCGCGGCGGCAGGCGCGCCGGGGCCTGAGTACGGGCAGGGTATTGGCGTGGTCGAGATTGTCGAGGTCGACGTCACCTCGGGCGAGCTCGACGTGTTGTCAGCCATGAACCAGCGACTGTTTCCACCCGCAATGGCAAACTCGGCGGACTTCGGCTGGGCGCTGCTTGCCACCGACATCCGGGAGTGTTTCCACGGCACCAGCGCGACCCTGTGGGACGCCTGTGGCGAGGAGTTGTTGGTCGGCAACCCCGACTGGAGCGCCACGCCGGGGTCGGTGGCCTGGTTCCACATCGCGGCCGACGGCTTCGGCACGTTCATTCCCGGTGGGACGATCACCGCGCCCCGGGCCTACCCCCCGGGGGCTCGCTTTGGCTACGCCTTGGCGAGCTGGGCGCCCTACCTCGACCGTACCGCGCCGTGGATGGCATCGCCCAACTACCCCGCTTGGGTTGCCGTCGGGGCACCCTCGATTGACCGAGTCGCGATCTACACCGTCACCCCCACGGCTACGTCGCCTTTCACCTTCGTGCAGGACGTCGTGGCCCCGGTCGTGGGTGGTCGTTTCGGGGCGGCCCTCGCCTCGGGCGACTTCACGGGGGATGGCATCGGCGACCTTGCCATCGGTGCGCCGCAGCAGGCCGGCACCAACATCGGTGGGCGGGTGTACGTGTACGCGGGCACGGGAGGATCGTCACCCATCGGCGCCACGCCGCGCATCCTCTCCGGCGCGCAGTTGTACCCCGGCGGCACCGTCACGCAGGACGACGCGTACGGCACGTCGATTGCGGCCGGGGCCTTCTTCCCGGATCTCACTCGCGACGCTCTGGTGGTGGGCGCCCCCGGTTACGACGTCACCAATAGTTCGAGCATCGTTCGTGCCGACGGCGGCGGGGCGTGTGGAGTGCTCTTCGACCCGTGTACCGGATCGACCTGCGTGCCGATGGTCTCGGAAGCGAACTGTAGCGAGAACCCATATAAGGACTCGAGGAACATCACGAACGAGGAGTTCGGTGCAGCTGTGGCCGTCACTGACTTGCTCGCGACGGACAGCCTGAACAGGTACCGAACGGACGAGGCCAAGATCGAGGAGGTCCTCGTCGGCGTCCCTGGCTACGATGGCGACCGCGGGGAGGTCCTCGCATTCTTGCCGTCGGAGCATGGCCCCCGGTGGTTGAACCTCGCGGCGCAAGTCCGAGAGTTCCCGGGGTCGGTAGCCGGTGCCCGGTTCGGCGCGTCGGTCGAGGGGGGGTACGTCCAGGAGCAGCGGTGGGGCGACGCGCTTGTCGGCGCCCCCGATGATGCGAGCAAGGGGACCGCCGATGGCGCCGTGAGCCTGACGCTCGCGGCCACCGTGTCCACCTGCGCGGACATCGAGGGCGTGTGGGGAACGAACGACAGCCGTGGCGACGCGCGTTCGGTGTCCATCACCGTGGGCAATGGCAAGACTCGGATCATCATGGTGGACACGTACATCGGGGTGATGCGGGACAACTTCGGCGCCTCCAGCGGTGATGTCTGCGGGTCGGACACGTGGGACCCAGACGGGGAGAGCGGCGAGTTTT
>VGRQ01000154.1 GCA_016875315.1 Deltaproteobacteria bacterium
CATCGGGCAAAAAATAGGACTGCAGTGGCTTCCCACTCCCGGCGTCAACGAACGAACCGTCATTATCGCCGAGGCTTGGATGAGATTTCGAGGCGGAGGGCCGATCCAGTCCCATTTTTTGCTCGATGGGTCCCGGTGGTGTCTCGAAACGAGGGGGATGACCTCCGCCCCTCGTGTCGCGACACGGGGGGATGCTCCCGCCCATCGTGTCTCGATGCCGGGCGATGACCTCCGGCGCGCCTGTCGCGACATGGTCCACGCACGGGACAACCCCCCACGTGGATCCGCGTCGCGGCAAGAAGGGCTCGCACAAAGCGCACGGAGGCCCTCAGTACCCGGTACCGAGGAGGAGCGAGGCGGCATCGACCACCACGGGGGTGCGCAACCTACTTCCTCGCCCATGCCGCCGGTGTCGCGACACAGACAACACCGGCGATTCCCGCGCCGGGGAAGTGCGTCGCCGCCGAAACGCCTGACGTCGTGCGAGACGCCGAACGCGCCCTGAAGCCCTCCCACCGCGATCGATGCCGCACCGATCGCCTGCCGCGCGACAGACCCCCCCCCTCGGTACTACCCCTCCACCACCTCGAACATCCCGCCCCAGGCCGACCCGTCGTCGCAAGCCACCCACAGCTCCGCGCTTGCCCCCGGCGTCCCGTCGACGAGCACCTGGTAGGTGTACTTTGGGCCGTCGTCGCCCAGATTCGTGTAGGTGCCCTCGCCGTAGGGCAGGGTGAGTGCCGGGTCGCGCACCACTTCGCACGCCGACTCCGCCTCGGCCAGGTACACCGACAGCATCACCTCCGCCCCCGCGCGCACCGTCCACGTACCGCAACTATCGGCGTTCGACAATATCTCCTCGCCGTAGTCCACCGCGTCCGCGAAGCGCTCGCAAACCCCCATCGCCTCCCCGAACACCTCCACGGTGTAGCCCCCCGGCTCGGCCTCGCCGCAGTCGCCCGAGTAGGCGAAGGACGAGGCGAAGGTGCCCTCGAAGCTCGTGCTCGACAACAACTCGCCGTGATGGTCGACCGACTCCGTGCGCGCGCAGCTCGCGTCGAGATCGACGGTGGCCACGTCGCTCGCGGCGCCAGCGAAGGCGCCCCCCTCCAGGGTGAACATCACCTCCTCGGCCCCGGCGCCGAGCAGGGAGAAACCACCGTCCTCGGGGTGAACGCGCGCGAAGCTCAGGCGACCGAGCGGATCGTCAGCGGTGTCGTTCGTCACCACGGCGGTCACCTCGATGGCGTAGAGCCCAGGCTCCAGCTCGCCCGGCGCGCACGCGAGAAGCAGGGTGATCATGGCTCCTCCGCATAGCACCTCGCCGGGGTGTAAGCGCCGCCCGGCTGGCGCCGTTGTCGCCGCGAACCCCGGAAACCCCGATGCTCGCCATCTTTGCCGCCTTCTCGTTGCAGAACCATGTTGATACCGCCGTTCGCGCCACGCTCTTCGACGGGCAAGTCCTGATGGGCGAGGTCCGCACCAAGCTCCTGCGTCTCACGACGGGGGCGGGCACCCTCGACATCCCGCTCGCCGACGTGGGCGAGGTCGTGCCCGCCGGCGATCAAGTGGGCGTGTGGCTGCGCAACGGGAGCGAACTGCGCGGCATCTGGACCGACCCGAGGCTCGCCATGGACATCGCCGTGGGCCGCGACAAGGTGGGCGTCGACCTGCCGATGAACGAGCTTGCCCGCTTCCAGTTGCAGGGGGGCGAGGCCTGGCCCACCCAGCCCGTGTACCGGATGCGGACCACCTGGGGCGACGACTTCCTCGTCGACCCGGCCCGCACCCAGGTGACCATCGAGAACCAGCTTGGTGCCTTCACCCCCTCGCTGGCCGACTGCCGATCCGTCGCGCCGATCGACGACCCCGAGGGCGACTGGCGCATCGAGCTCCACACCGGCACCATCCTCAAGGGCCGGCTCCGCGACGACGCGGTCACCTTGGCGCTCCCCATGGGCCCCCGGGAAGTGACCATCCCGCTCGCGAACTTCGTGTCTCTCGAGCTGGAAACCTGGGCCCCGGTGTACTCGGCGGCGCCACCGGCGCTCCCGGCCCTCGCCACGTCCGCGACGAGCGAGGTGCTTGCTGCCCCCAGCCGGGGCGCCGCGTCCCACGCGGACAGCGGCGACTGGTTCGACAACGCCGACCTCCAGAGCGCCAAGGCCGCGCAAGACGCCGAGTGACCCCGGTCTTGAGCCCCCTCGCCGCCCCCGCCAAGGCAGGGCTCACCGGAGAATCCCATGCTCGACATGCTGCGCTGGGTGGGCGCGGTCAGATCCTCCCCTCTCGGCGGCGGCACGCGGGCCGTTCCCTGCGACCACCGGGCGCCCGCGGAGGTGCCGATCCGCACACCGAGGGCGATCGCCGACGGCGAGCTGGGGCACGGGGCCGGCGCCCTCGATCGCCGACTCCGCGGGATCCTGCCTCAGTCCGCCAGCAGCGCCCGCGCGCGCGACTCGTCGGCCTCCGACACGTAGAGCCGCGTGATGTGCCGCGCCTCCTGGTAGCGCCCGAAGATCTTGGTGCTCTCTTCCAGCGGCGCCACGCGCGTGCGCTGCCCCGGCGAGCGGTCGACCACGTAGATCCGTGGCGCCCGCTCGCGTTTCTTCCCCATCGCCGAGTAGCGCGACAGCTCGCCGATGCTGCCCGCCCAGAGGCTGTCGATGCCGGCGTCGTCGAGGCGCTTCCGGGCCCCAGCGAGGTTCACCTCGGCGGCGCTGCCGTGCTTCTCCAGCACCCGGCGGAAGGGACGGCGCTGCACGATGCGCGTGGCCCACTCGTCCTTGCAGGCGCGCAGGTAGGCGTGCATCGCGACGTCGTCGAGCGGAAGGTAGGCCTCCACGTCGGTGGGGAAGCTCCAGGTGCGGCTGTCGGAGGCGAAATGACGCTTGAGCAATTCCTCGAAGACCACCGACTTGTGGTGGAAATACACCGACATGAACATGTGGTAGCGAGCGATCATGAAGTCGTCGAAGGCGTACACCCCGCGCCCGTCGAGGGCGAGTGACACGGTGCCGTCGTCGCCCTCGTGCCACTCGAGGTTCGACAAGAGCCAGTTGGCGTCGATCTGCCCGTAGCGCGCGCCCGAGTAGTAGGAGTCACGCACGAGGTAGTCGAGACGATCGACGTCGAGTTCCGAGGAGATCAGTTGGGACAAGACGCGCCGGAAGTCGCGGCCGTTGTCGACGAAGAAGTCGTCGGGGACGGCCACCTCCTGCGACACCAGCGCCGCCACGTGCTGCCCGGTGAAGGGAAACTCCCGGGAGATCACCTCGGCGAGGTTGGAACGGGTGAGCACCAGGATGGTGTAGTCCTCGTGCGAGGCGGTGCGGTCGAGTCGCGACAGCACTTCACCAGCCGCATAGGCTTCCACTCCCAGCGCCCGCAGCGTGGGCATCGCGAACTCGGTGCAGTGCGAGAAGGGCGCGTGCCCGAGATCGTGGCACAGGGCCCCCACGCGCACCACCTGCCTGAAACGCGCCCGGGCGACCGGAGAGGAGAAAGGCTCCTGGCGGAAGGCGCTGTCGAAGGCCCGGCCCGCCAGCTCCATGGCGCCGAGCGAGTGGGCGTAGCGGGTGTGGACCGCGCCGGGGAAGGGCAACTCCGAGAAGCCCATCTGCTTGATGCCGCGCAGGCGCTGCACGAAGGGGTGGTCGACCACCGCCTCCTCGCCGCCGAGCACCTGGATCGCGCCGTGGAGCGGGTCGCGGACCTCCATCGTCTCTCCCGCCCGCGATATAGCCCGGCCGATGCTTCCCATCGCGGTCGACGATCCCCTGCGCGTCGGCGACGTCGTCCACCACCCCGCCTTCGGCTTCGCCACGCTGGCCGAGGTCGACGAGCGTGGCGCTCGCCTCCGCTGGCACGGCACCGCCGCCGCACATCCCACCTACGTGTCGCGACATGGCTTGTCCACGAGCTATCGCAAGTGCCGCCCCGGCAGCCTGCTCGCCCGGCGGGCCGCGGAGCCCGACAAGGTGCGGCGCATGGCCCAGGAAGATCCTGTGGCCATCCTCGGCCTCCTGCTGGTCGACCTGGGCGACGCCCAGCCGCTCGACCACGCCCACGACTGGATGCGCCAGGTGGTGGGCGACCAGGGCATGGAGGGCAACGGCTTCGACGGGTGGTGGAACGCCATCCTCTCCCTCGCCAGCGTCGACGGCCGGTTCCGGCTCGACGAGGATCGCATCGGCCTCTCGCCCGGCGTTCACGAGCGCGACTTCACCACGCCTGTCGCCGTCCCGGCGGCCCTGCCTCCGGAGCCTGCGGCCACGGCGCTCTCGCGCGGCCCTCGCGTCGACTACGATCCCGACGCCATCTTCGCTTCTGCGTGCAAGCTCGCCGAGGCTCTCGCCGCGCTGCACGCACGGGGCGATTCCCTCCTCCACCGGCGCGACGCCAGCCACGACGCGGAGGCGGGCTGGCAACTGGCCGTCGACCCCGAGCCGCAGCACCCCGCCGACAGTGTGCACTGGGCCGCACGTCGCCTCGTGGAAGAGCTGCTCGGGCTGGAAATCCCCGACATCGTGCCTCCCCAGGAACTGGTAGACGCCCTCCCGGGGGCGGTTCCCAGCGTGCCTGCGGAGTTGCTCGGCGTCTTGCGACGCTGCCTCGCTCGCGACCAGGCCCTGCGCCCGCGAAACGGCCTCGAGTGGGCGCTGCAGCTCGCCCAGGCGCACGCCAGCTTCGACGCCCGTCGTCGCCTCCCCCGGGCGGCCGGCGCGGCCCTCTGCGTCGGCTTCGACACCCACATCGGCACGCTCAAGGCGCTGGTCGGCCAGGCCAACCAGGACGCCTTCGTGGTCCTCGGCGAGCCCGACATGCTCTGTTTCGCCGTGGCCGACGGCATCTCCACCAGCACGGCCGGCTCCGGCGACCTCGCGTCGAGCCTGTTCGTCCGCACCCTGCGGCTGCAGTGGACGGCCCACCACGAGAACCTCCGCGGGGCCGGTCCCGAGGAGGCCTTCCGTTTCCTGTGCGGGGCCCTCGAGCGCGCCAACCGCGTGATCTGCGAGGCGGCCTCCTGCCTCGCCCACGACGACATCAGCCGCCACGTGCCCATGGGCACGACCGCGATCGTCGGGCTCTCCGTGGGCGACAGCGTCTACCTCGCGGCGCTCGGCGACTCCCGGGCGCTGCTCTGCGGTCGCCACGGCGTGGCGCCGCTGGCCTGGGACCAGAACCTCAACGCCATGCGACTGCGCCAGGCCGCGCAGGGCAACGCCGTCCCCTGGGACGACCACGGCTACGCTCTCGTCGGCTACCTCGGTCACTTCGACGAGACGGGCGAGCCCAGCTTGCCGCCGCCGATCCTGGTCGCCACCCGCCTGCTCCCGGGCGAGTGGCTCGTCCTCGCCTCCGACGGCCTGAGCGACCACGCTGCGCCCGAGGAGGCAGGCGTGTACGCCGTCATCGAGGCCACGCTCGCCCGCCACGGTCGCCGGGCCGACCCTGCCAGCGCCATGGCGGTGGCGCGGCGCCTCGTGCTCGCCGCCAACGAGGGCACCGGCGGCGACAACATCACCGTACTGGCGCTTACGCTCTCCTCGAAGGCCGCTGGGAACGAGGAGAACGACCCCGTACAGTCCGAGTCGGAGAACTGAGCATTGGCCGCAGTCCCCTTCCGCGAGGCCCTCGCTGAACGCGTGTTGTTGTTCGACGGCGCCATGGGCACCGAGATCTACGCCCGAGGCGTCTTCATCAACCGCTGCTACGACGAGCTGAACCTCAGCCAGCCCGACATCGTCAACGACATCCACGCCGCCTACGTCAAGGCCGGCGCCGACGTGATCACCACCAACACCTTCGGCGCCAACCGCTATCGCCTCGGTGCCTACGGCCTCGAGGGGCGCCTCAAGGAGATCAACGCCACCGGCGTGCGCCTTGCGAAGGCGATGGCTCGCGACCGGGCGCTGGTGGCCGCGTCGATAGGGCCCACCGGCGCGGTGCTCGCCCCGGTGGGCAAGGTGTCGCCCGGCGACGCCTACGCCGCCTTCCGCGAGCAGGCCGAGGTGGTGGTCGAGGCCGGCGCCGACCTCGTGGTGCTGGAAACCTTCACCCACCTCAACGAGCTGTGGCAGGCCGTCCGCGCGGTGCGCTCCATCAGTCGCGACATCCCCATCGTGGCCGCGATGACCTTTCCCTTCGTGGGCCCCGGGCAGGCGCAGATCGAGGGCGACAGCCCCGAGGCCGCCGCGCGGGCGGTGCGCGGCTGGCCGATCGACGTCTTCGGCACCAACTGCTGCAACGGTCCTCGTGGAGTCCAGCACGTGATGGAACGGCTGCTCGCCGTCACCGACATGAAGCTCATCGCGATGCCCAACGCCGGTCTCCCCCAGGTGATCGAGGGCCGCACCCTCTACCTGGCCGCCCCCGAGTACATGGCGGAGCACGCGCGCCGCTTCGTGCAGCTCGGCGCGGCCGCCGTCGGCGGCTGCTGTGGCACCACGCCCACGATGATCAAGCAGATTCGCGCCTTTGTCCGCTCGGTGCAGCAGGAGCGCCGCACCATCGAGGTGAGGCCCGTGGCCGAGTCGCTCGACGAGGACACCGGCCGCAAGGCGATCCCGGGCGAGGCCCCCTCCCCGGTGCACGAGCGCACCGAGTTCGCCCGCCGGCTCCACTCGGGACGCTTCTGCGTGTCGGTGGAGCTCGATCCCCCGCGCGGGGTCGACGCGGTGAAGGCCGTCGAGGGGGCGGCGATGCTCAAGGACGCCGGCATCGACGTGGTCAACATCGCCGACGGGCCTCGCGCCGTCGCGCGCATGGGGCCGGCCGCCCTCGCGCAACTGGTGCGCGCTCACTCGGGCATGGAGAGCGTGGTCCACTACTGCTGTCGCGACCGAAACCTTCTCGGCATGCAGATGGACCTGCTCGGCAACAACGCGCTGGGCCTGCGCAACATCCTCGCCGTCACCGGCGACCCGCCGAAGATGGGGACCTATCCCGACGCCACGGCAGTGTTCGACATCGACAGCATCGGCCTGATCAGCTTCATCCAGATGCTCAACCGGGGCCTCGACTTCTCGGGACAGCCCGTGGGTGGCAAGACCGACCTCTTCGTGGGCGCGGGCTGCAACCCGGGCCACGTCGACCTCGACATCGAGACGGATCGTTTCGGCCGCAAGGTGGAGGCCGGGGCAGAGTTCTTCTTCTCGCAGCCCCTGTTCGACTCCGAGGTGCTGCTGCACTTCCTCGAGCGCACCGACCGCTACAAGAAGGTTCCCTTCCTCGTGGGCATCATGCCGCTGGTGTCGCTGCGCAACGCCGAGTTCCTCCACAACGAGGTGCCCGGCATGCAGGTGCCGGCCGGGATCCTCGACCGCCTGCGTCGCGCGCCCGAACGCGACGCCCAGCGCGAGGTGGGCATCGAGGTGGCCCGCGAGGCGCTCGCGAGCGTCATGAACCACCCGCGCGTGGCCGGCGCGTACATCTACCCGCCCTTCGGCAGCTACAAGGCGGTGCTCCGCGTGGTGGAGGTGCTGAAGGACCGCAAGGGCCCTACCCGCTTCGGCCCGCAGGGCTACACCGGCGACGACGCCGCGCCCGCCCATCCCTAGCGACCCCTACAACCGCTTCCGAGCGCTGTGCCTCGCGATGCCTGCCACCGAGGAGGTGGTCACCTGGGGCCACCCCACCTATCGGGTGAAGAACAAGATCTTCGCCTCGCTCGGCGCCTCGGAGTCCGGACACCAGGTGGGGAAGCGCCCGCCGGCCGAAGGCCGTGCTACGAACTTCCGGAATTCCTACCGCGGCGCCAGCCACACCCGCTTGAGGTGGTGAACCGTGGCGATGCGCTCCTCGGCCACGCGATTCGCGGCCATCGCGGTGGTGATGCCCTCCACCTTGGCCTTGTTGATCACGCGCTTGACGGTGTCGAAGATGTTGCCGGCGTCGAGCATGGCCTTGTCGCGACCGTAGCCCTTCAGCTCGCTGTACACGTTGATGAGACCGCCGGCGTTGATGACGTAGTCGGGCGCGTAGTTGATGCCGCGGGTGGCCAGGGCCTCGCCGTCGCGCTTCTCGTCGTCGAGCTGGTTGTTGGCGCCGCCGGCGATGATCGGCGCGCGCAGCATCGGGATGGTGCGCGGGTTGATGATGCCGCCGATGGCGCAGGGGGCGAGCACGTCGGCCTCGGCGCGGTAGAACTCGTCGCCCTCCAGCACCGAGCCTCCGAACGCCTCCATCGCCCGCGACAGGCGCTTGCCCGACACGTCGGCGTAGAGCAGCTTCGCGCCCTGCTCGTGGAGGTACTTCGCGAGCCACCAGCCCACGTGGCCGACGCCCTGGATC
Source organism: Deltaproteobacteria bacterium (assembly GCA_016875315.1). Lineage (GTDB taxonomy): Bacteria > Myxococcota_A > UBA796 > UBA796 > SXON01 > SXON01. The sequence goes on from VGRQ01000154.1 coordinate 8,296, forward strand.
GCCACGGTGCGCCCGGACACGTCGGGGCTGCCGTAGGTGACCTCGAGGCAGGCGCGGATGCCGTGGAAGGTGCCCCAGGCCGTCACTGGCGAGGGATCGCCCGAGCCGCCGTGCGCCGCCTCGGAACCGGTGACCCAGCGGGTTTCCCGCCGGATGTTCCCCATGTCCTCCACGGTGGTGTTCATGTCCTCCGCGGTGACGTAGCGGCCGCCCAGGCTGTCGACGAAGCGGCCGAAGGCCCGGAACATCGCCTCGGTCTTCATCGCCGGGTCGCCGATGATGACTGCCTTGCCACCGCCGAGGTCGAGCCCCGCCACCGCAGCCTTGTAGGTCATGCCACGGGAGAGCCGGAGCACGTCGCGCACCGCGTCGGCCTCGCTCGGGTAGTCGAGCATGCGCGTGCCACCGAGGGCGGGGCCGAGAGTCGTGTTGTGGACGGCGATGATCGCCTTCAACCCCACCGCGTCGTCGCGACAGAACACGATCTGCTCGTGATCGTAGGACGACAGCTGCTCGAAGATGCTCATGCAGGACCTCGCGAGGGCAGCGGACCTAACCGGGCGCGCCCCCGGCATTGCCAGGGACGGGAAAATCCAGGGCGGCCAGGATCTCGTCGGTCGACGACGACATGGGCATCCACGCGCTTCCCAGCGGTGTCCACTGGTCGCTTGTCGCGACGGCGATGACACGCGACCCGCAGCGCGCCGCGAGGTGGGTAGGGCCGGTGTCGGGACCGATCCACAGCGCGGTGCGGCGCGCGAGGGCGATGAGCCCCGGCAAGTCGGGACGCTCGGCGGCCCAGGGCTCGAGCGGCCCGCCCACGAGGCGCGAGCCGGGAATGGCACGGTGCAGCGCGAGCCACCAGTCGAGCGGGCGGGTCTTGCCGGGCGACGAGGCGCCGGGCGCGATGACCACGCCCTGGCGCGGCCCGGCGAGCTGCCAGGCCGGGTGGCAGGGGTACACCGAGGCGAAGTGTGCCCAGGCCCGCACCCCCTCGGGCGGCCGCGAGCTCACCCAGCGCGTGTCGCGACAGGGGAACATCCGTCCCCTCCCCTCGGTGAAGCACACGGCGAGATCGAAGTCCACGGGAGCGTCGCCGCCGAGCATCCACGCCGACTCGGCGGCGTCGATGTCCCAGATCCGCGCCACCCGCCCGCAGAGATCCACCAGCGGCCGGAAGCGAGGGTTGCACGCCACGTCGACCTCGTGCCCCTCGTCGCACAGCGCCCTGAGTACCGGCATGGCGAGCACGAAGTCGCCCAGCGCCCCTCCCCGGGCGAAACAGGCGCGCATCAGGCCTCGATCGGCGCGAGTCGCCCGAAGCCCGGCCGCCGCAGGTAGTTGGCGAACCAGCCGTCGCAGGCCTCGTTGCGGGTGCAGAAACGGCAGTCATCCACCTTGTGGAAACGCACCACGTCGGGGAAGAACAACAGCGCCTTGTCGACCTGGTGATCGGCGTCGACGTACCACCGGTTCCCGGTCTTGCCCGCGTGGGCCGACAGCTCGGCCAGCAAGCAGGCGGGGAGACCGCGGATCGCAACGCGCAGCCCCGCCGCCACCAGGCCGGGGACGACGCCTCGCAGGGCGGCCAGGGCGC
>VGRQ01000155.1 GCA_016875315.1 Deltaproteobacteria bacterium
CGACCGCGCCGGCGACGACGCCGGTCGCGAGGCCCTCGTCGCCAGGGCCAACGGGCGGCGCACCGTGCCGCAGATGTTCGTGGGCGAGGTACACATCGGCGGCTACGACGATCTTCGCGCGCTCGACGCCAAGGGCGGGTTCATGCCGCTGGTGACCGCTTAAGCCACGGCGCATGCCCCTCCTCTGGTCCCTCGCCGCGGGTGCCTCGGCCTTCTACCTGGCGCTCGTGGGCGCCGGGCGCAAACACCCGGTGAAGGTGGCCCCGGCGCTGCTCCTCGCGGGCGCGACCTTCAGCGCCTCGCCCCTCGCCAGCGCGGGCCTCGCCTTCTGCGCGCTCGGCGACGGCCTCTTGCTCGACAAGGACCGCCGCTTCCTGCACGGCCTCGGCGCCTTCCTGGTGGGGCACCTGCTACTCATCGGGGCCTTCGCCACCGCCGGGAGGCACTACCTGTCCACGGCGGTCCTGGGGGCCCTCGGCGGCGGCCTGCTGCTGGTCATCGCCCTGGTGCTCGCCGTGCTGTGGAAGCGCCTCCAGGGGGTGCTGCGCCTCGCCGTGCCGGTGTACGCGGCCACCCTCGGGGCGATGGTGGTGGCGGCCGGCACCCACTCGGCGATGGCGCTCGCCGGGGCGCTGGTGTTCGTGGTGTCGGACAGCGTTCTCGCGATCAACCATTTCGCCCGGCGTTTTCGCGGAGCGGAGATGATGGTGATGGTCACCTACTACTCGGCCATCCTCGCCATCGCTGGGAGTTTCTTGCAGTTCTCTTGACGAAACCATTTACGTGTCAAGAGAGTTCTTGCATCGCGGTGCTGCAACGTGGTACTCTGAACATGTCCCCCGCGGGCATCCCCGCCCGCACCCCCGGCAGCCCTCGCCGGTCCCTCCCCTCCCCTGCCCGCCATGTCCTCACCCGCCCTCCTGCTCGCCCCGGCGAGACCCTCGTTGCAGCTCCGCGGTGCCCCCGGCGGAGTGCTGGTGCTGCCGCTGCCGCCGGTGATGCGCTTCGACGCGCTGCGCCTCGAGATTCGCGACACCCTGGGCAACCCGCCCGGCCGCTACGCCGGCGCGCGAGTTCGGCTGGACCTGGGCCAGCGCGAGCTCGACATGATGGAGATCCGCCGCCTCGTCCACATGCTGAAAGACGAGTTCGAGGTGGAGGTGGTGGGCCTCAACTGCGAGAGCGTCGCCATCCAGCGCATGGCCGAGCGCGAGCTGAAGCTCAAGATCAGCGTGGCGGCGCCTGGCTCCGACAGCCCGGCGGCGGAGCCGCTCGCGCCCCCGTCCGACAAGGTCACCGCCGTCACCGAGATGGCGCCACTCGAAGTCACCGCCACCATCCCGAGGCCCAGCTTCGAGACCGAGTCGAGCGGCACCGACCTCGTGGCCCCGCCCGACGACGAGCCCGAGGAGGACATCGGCGGCCGCGTACACACCCTCACCCAGACCGTCCGCTCGGGCACCTGCGTGCGCTACGCGGGCGACGTCCAGGTGTTCGGCGACGTGAACCCCGGGGCGCAAGTCATCGCCGGCGGCAACATCCTGGTGTTCGGCGCGCTCAAGGGCATGGCCCACGCCGGCACGCGCGACGACAAGGCGGTGATCCTCGCCTTCGACCTGCGTCCCACGCAGCTCCGGATCGGCAAGGTGATCGGGGTCGTCCCCGGCGCCGATCCCGACCGTGCCACTCGCGGCTTCGCGCCGGAGGTGGCCTACGTGGCCGAGGAATCCCTCGTCGTAGAGCCCTACCGCGGGAAGATGCCCGCCCCCTTTCTCACCACCTACAAGCCAACGGAGTCCGCATGAGCGAGTGCATTGTCGTCACCTCGGGCAAGGGGGGCGTCGGCAAGACGACCACCACCGCCAACCTCGGCGTGGCCCTCGCCCGCCTCGGCAAGAAGGTCGCCGTCGTCGACGCCGACATCGGGCTGCGCAACCTCGACGTGATCCTCGGCCTCGAGAACCGCATCGTGTACGACCTCGTGCACGTGATCGAGGGCGAGTGCCGCCTGCGCCAGGCGCTCATCCGCGACAAGCGCACCGAGAACCTGTTCCTGCTCCCCGCCGCGCAGACGCGCGACAAGAACGCGGTGAGCCCCGAGCAGATGAAGAAGCTCGTGCAGGATCTCAAGGCCGAGTTCGACTTCGTGATCATCGATTGCCCCGCCGGCATCGAGCAGGGATTCAAGAACAGCATCGCCGGCGCCGACCGCGCCATCGTGGTGGTGACCCCCGAGGTGTCGAGCGTGCGCGACGCCGACCGCATCATCGGCCTCGTCGAGGCGGCGGAACTGCCCGAGCCCCAGCTCATCATCAACCGCTTCCGCGCCAAGATGGTGAAGGAAGGCAACATGATGAACAAGGACGACGTGCTCGAGATCCTCGCCATCCCACTGGTGGGCATGGTGCCCGACAGCGAAGACGTGATCGTGAGCGCCAACCGCGGCTCCCCCGCCGCCTTCGACGACAAGTCGATGGTGGGCGAGGCCTACCGCCGCATCGCCCGCCGCCTCTGCGGCGAGCAAGACGTTCCCTTCGTGGCAACGGAAGCCCCCGAGTCCTGGTGGGGTGTCATGAAACGCTGGATGGGCCTCGGCGAGGGTGCCCAGGAGGTGGCCGGATGATCTCTCTCCTCGACAAGTTCTTCGGGAACACCAGGGGCAGCAAGGACGAGGCGAAGGCCCGCCTGAAGCTCCTGCTCGTGCACGACCAGGTCGACCTCACCCCCTCGCAGCTCGACGCCATGCGCGCCGAGATCGCGGCGGTGGTGGCGCGCTACGCCGAGGTCGACATGGAGAAGGTGGACATCCGCCTGGAGAAGGCCCACGACCAGGTGCGGCTCACCAGCAGCGTGCCGGTCCGCCGGGTGACGGGGCGGACGCAGGTGGCGGCGACGTAGGCCGGCTTTGACCCTGGGGCGATGAGTTCCACTCCTTTGGAGGTGCCCCGGCGCGACTGGCGGCGCGGTTACGTCGTAACCGGAGAGCGCTCGAATGCACAACGTCGCAAGCGGATAGCGGCTGAACGCGCAGGCGGGGCGGCGTCGAGGCCCGTGGCGGGGGCCGCGCGGGGGACGACGTCTGAATTCAGGAGCTTCGCCCGTGACGAGGATGGGTGCAGGGAGCGGGAGCCGCCGGTGCCTGCGCACTCAAGCAGCGTCCGCTCACGACGCTGCGCACTCAAGCAGCGAGCGGTCACGACGGCCGAGCCCGCTCGGCCCCGCTCGCGACCGATGGCCCCCTCTCGCCACCGATGGCCCCCTCCCGGCCTGCGACCACCGGCCGGCCTCCGGATGCCGGACCCCGCGCGCGGGGGAGGGGCAGAGCGGGAGGGGCACGCTCAGAACGACTTCCGGTAAACCCCCTGATTGTACAGCGTGATCCAGGCCATCGCCCCGTCGGGCGAGATCGCCACCTCGGCCAGCGGGTTGCCCGAGGGCTCGATGTAGCTGGTGGCGCGGTCTTCGTACCAGGTAGCGCCGTTGTCGTCGGTGCGCTGCACCGATCCGTCGGCGAGGAGCAACAGGCCCAGGTCGTCGTGAAAGTCGACGGACAGCGCAGGACCGCTCACGACGAGGCTCCAGGTGAGCCCGTCGTCGTCGCTGCGGTAGAGGCCGTCGCCTGCGCAGGCCCAGGCGGTGCCATCGTGACCGACGAGGGCCTGGATGTCGGTGTGGGGGAAGCTGACATTCGCCCAGGTGTCCCCATTGTCGGTGGAGCGGTAGAGGCCGATGCCCTCGCCGCTGAGGTGACTCATGTCGCCGGCCTTGTAGAAGCCCGCGAGCACCACGTCGTCGTCGAGCCAGAGGAAGGTGTGCGCGCTCGACTCGCTGTCGGGGATGCCGCTGGCTTCAGACCAGGACTGTCCGGTGTCGTGGCTGACGTAGATCTTCGCCGAGGTGTCGGCCCGCTCGCCCGAGCCCACCGAGCCGAGGAGCAGGTGCGCCTTGTCGTCGGGGTCGACCGCGAAGCCGTGGAAGTGGTAGTACTCCCAGAGGTTCTGCCAGGTCGTCCCGCCGTCGTCGCTCCGGTACAGGATGTTGTCGGTGAGGTAATACACCACGTCGTAGTCGACCGGGTCGTACACCACCCGCATGATGTAGTGACCGTACACCTCGATGGGGCTCCAGGTGTCGCCCCAGTCGAGCGACTCGAAGAAACCGCCGCCGCAGCGGCTGCCGATGAACACGCGGCCCGGGCAGAGCGGGTCGGGCATCACCACCGCGATGTCCTCGTCGACCAGCCCCTCGCCCGCCGAGGTCCAGCTCTGGCCCTCGTCGTCGGAGTAGTAGATGTGCCAGTCGGTCATCGTCCACAGGCGCCCGTCCACGAACGCCGAGGCCACCAGCGCCGTCGACGGGACCGACGCGGCCTCGGTCCAGTTCGACTGGTCGTCGGTCCACCGGATGGTGCCGGTAGTGGTTTCCAGCAAGCGGCCGTCTACCCAGGAGGCGTGCACCGGGGCGCGGTCGACGGCGCTCCAGGAATCGCCGCCGTCGAAGGTCTCCCAGCCGCCGGCGCGGAGGTGCTGGTCGTCGGCCGGGTCTTCCACCAGCGAGAAGGGGGGGATGGCGTCGCCCTTCAGCGGGCTCCACGAGGCGCCGAGGTCGTCGGAACCCCAGATGTAGCCATTGAGGGTGGCGTACATGCGCCCGCCCTCCACCGCGGGCGGCACCAGTCGCCAGAAGCCGAAGAAGTCGAACGCGAGCGTCGAGATCGCCCCCTGAGGCAGGGCGCCGATCGACTCGAAGCTCTCCCCCGCGTCGGTGGAGCGCAGCACGGCGCCGTCGTGCATCAGCGCCCACACCTCGTCGCTGTCGTAGGGGGCCAGCGCCACCGCGTAGACGTGGTTCGACTCGACGCCGGGCTCGATCTCGCCGGCCGGGGTTCCCGTCCAGTTCTGCCCGCCGTCGAGGGAGTACTCGAGCGTGCCGCCGGCGGAGCGCCACACCTTCATCGGGTCGGCGGGGTCGACGACGGGCTCGCCGGTGGTGTGGGCGGTGCGGCCGAAGCCGGGCTGCCAGTTTGTGCCGTCGGCGTCGCGACGCCAGAAACCGTAGAGGACCGAGCCGAGGTAGAGCGTGCTCGACCCGTTGGTGACGAGGGAGGCGAGCTCGTTCGCCGGGACAAAGCCCCCCTCCGTCCAGTCGCTCACGCTCGGGGCCGCCGAGATGCCCTCGGGACAGGTGCGCTCGGTCACGCGATCGGGGTCGAACTCGGGGGCGGTGTCGGCAGTGTCGCTGGGCTCGGGGGTCGTCCCGGTGTCGCCCTGGTCGCAGGCCGCGAGGAAGAACAGCATCGATGCTCCGCGCGGCGAGCATAGCCGGAGCGCGGCGCCCGCGACGGGGTAGCTTTTGGCCCGGTGCCCATCCTCGTCGCCAGTCCCTACCACCAGCCGCTCGACCCGATGGAGGCGCGCGCGCAGAAGCCCTACCCGCCGCTGGGCACGCTGGTGACGGTGTCGGAACTGCGGGCGCGCGGGCACGAGGTCGCGGTCTACGACCCCATGTTCTGTCGCGACGTGGGTACCTTCGCCGAGGCGCTGCGCGGCTGGCGCCCGCGGCAGGTGGCGATCGTCGCCGACCCGCACAGCGTCCCGGTGAAGATGTGCCTCCGCTCGATGCGCGACGCGGCCCGGGACATGGTGGCGCGGGCGCGCGAGGCCGGGGCCGACGTGCTGGTGGCCGGTCCCGACCCCACCGACCACCCCGAGGCCTACGCGGGCGCCACCGTGGTGCGGGGCGAGCACGACCAGGCGGTGATCGACTGGGTGGAGGGCGGGGCCGCGAGCCGACCGACGGGCCTCGACGCCCTCCCCTTCCCTGCCCTCGACAGCGTGGATCTCGGCGAGTACCGCCGCCGCTGGCGACAGAAACACGGCCTGTGGGAGCTGAACCTGTCCACGGCGCGGGGCTGCCCCTACCGGTGCAACTGGTGCGCCAAGCCCACCTGGGGACGGTCGTACAACGTCGTCTCCCCGGCGCGCGCGGCGGAGATGGTCGACTGGGCGCAGGGGCGCTTTGCCCCCGACCGCCTGTGGTTCACCGACGACATCTTCGCCATCAAGCCGGCGTGGCTCGCCGAGTTCCGGCGCCTCGTGGAGCCGCGGCGCGTTCCCTTCCGGTGCAACACCCGCGCCGACCTCGTGCGGGAGGGCGCCTATGTCCACGACCTCGCCGAGAGCGGCTGCGTCGAAGTCTGGATGGGGGCGGAGAGCGGCAGCGACCGCGTGCTCGCCGCGATGGACAAGGACCAGACCCGCGACGACATCGCCACCGCCACCCGCCGCCTGCACGAGGCCGGCATTCGCGTGGGCTTCTTCCTCCAGCTCGGCTACCCCGGGGAAAGCTACGCCGACGTGTTGCAGACGCTCGACATGGTGCGCGATCTGCGCCCGGACGAGATCGGCGTGAGTGTCAGCTACCCGCTGCCGGGGACGGGCTTCTACGAGAGGGTGCGCGCCCAGATGGGGCGGGAAAACTGGCAGTCGACCATGGACAACGAGGTGCTCTTCGAGGCGGCCTACCCGCAGGCCTTCTACGACTCGGCGCGGGAGTTGCTGCGCGCGGAACACGCCTGGCTCAGTTGGCGGCCGTCCCTCGGCGTGCGCCGCGCGGCGGCGTTGCCCTACCACGCGGCGCGCTGGCCCTGGCACCGGGGGCGGGTGGCGGCGCTGGCGCGTCAGTCCTCGTAGAGCTGCTGGCTGGCGTCGGTGTCGATCGGCCCGCGGTTGCGGAACAGGATCACGTCCGGCCGGACGGCCTCGATACGATTGGCGGTGAGCGGGTCGATCACCACCACCTGCGGGTTGTCGTCGTCGAGCCAGGCGATGACGAGGCGACCACAACGCAGGTCGGTGGCCATCCACTCGGGCACCTGGAGTTTCCAGCACTCGCGCCGGTCGGGGGAGAGGTGGTAGAAACGCTGGGCGCCACCCCGGACGGGGATGCGGTTCTGCCGGAGGATGGCGCGGGACGACAACAGCGCCCGCGTGGCCGCCACCCGCTCCGCCTCCCGTGCCTCCGACTCCTTGCGACGGCGCGCCAGCTCGGCCTCGCGCTCGGCTCGCTCGCGCTCTACCCGCGCCGCCTCCTCGCGCTCGCGGGTGGCCTTGTCGACCTGGTGGCCCTGGGCCTGTTTCTGCGCCTGCTTCTGCTCGCGCGCCGCCTGGTCGGCGCGCTTCTTGTCGACGAGGCCCGCCTTGAGCAGCTGGTCGCGCAGGTTCATGCGCCCTCCCCTACACGCGCGGGCGGAAGCGGTCCAGCACGGCGAGGTAGTCGACCCGGGGCGGCGCCACCGGGGGACGGTAGGCCCAGTCCCGCGAGAGGAGCGGGGCCGCGAGGGCGGGGAGCTGCGCGGCCAGGGGGCGGAGGGCACCGGCGTCCACGTGCCCGCGGGCGAGCACGTCCTCGATCTCGCCCGCCGCCGCCTCGTCGCCGAGGCCCGACCCGGCGAGCACCGGAGCCAGCGATCCCGGCCACAGCTCGCCGCTGGCGGCCAGCACCACCGCCGCCGCGTACCACGTGCGTACCGGGACCACCCTCGGCCCCAGCAGCTCGAAGTCCTCGATCTTTCGGCCTTTCTCCATGCGAATGAAGATACGCTCCACCGCGTCGGCCATCGCGATCTTGCGAAGCCCGGCGAGGGTGGCCACGATGTCGTCGCCGTAGGCACCGCCGGCCTCCAGGATGCGCGACAGCTCCACCGTGCCGATGCGACCGGCCACGGCGTCGGCATACACCGAGTACACGACGGCGTCGATCTCCGCGTCGTCGCCGAACAGGGTTTCCTTCACGGCGGCGCCGAGCCCCACGCGCCCGCTCACCAGCTCCGGCAGCTTGTAGCCGAACTGCCCCTTCACCGCGCGCAGGCGGCCGCGCTTGAGGTTGCCCAGGTTGTCCTTGAGGACCAGGGAGTCGTAGCGCACGCCGTCGATGCGCAGCTTGTCTTCCAGCTTCTGCCGCATCTGGGTGGGCGAGCCCGACACGATGTGTACCCGGGGACGCCACCCCGGGCCCTCGCGGCCCAGCTCCCGCAACAGCGCCGTGGCCCCGGGGACGGCCTTCTTCGCCCACGCCGGCTCCATCGCCGCGCGCAAGAGGCCCCGCACCGAGTCGAAGTCGGTGAGGAGGTAGGTCTTGTCCATGTCCCAGCGGTAGACGCGGAGGCCGGGGTCCATGCGGGCGCCCTATCCCCCCGGGCGCGTACCCCGCGGCGGCGTGCTCACCCTGGGCGCGAGCGCGGCGGTGGTAGTCTCCAACGAGTGCGACGACCCGCTCATCCCCCCAGCTCGGATGGAAGGACTGGGATCCGGCGCGCCTCGATGAGCCCCGATACTCGCCGGCTTCCCTCGCGACGGCGCCGCGGAGTGCGGTCACCCACTTGCTGGGTCCATGCGCTTGCCGTCACTTGCGTCTTGCACGCGGCGGGTTGTCCCGACTCGCGGCCCAGTCCCTCGTCTCCCATGACGCGCCTCGCCTCGGTGATCGGGCGCGCGCCCGAGCAGGCGCAGGCCGCACTCGGGGGGACCCTGCAACAGGACGTGGTGCTGGGCTGGTGGTGGAGCCCCGGAGCCACCTCGGCGCTGGTGGCACCCTCGGAGGCACGGCTCCCCGCCACCGTCGAGGCGGCGTTGTGGTCCGCCCCGGGGGACTGCGCCGACCAGGTCGCCGAGGCCACCGCCACCTGGGGAGAGCCGGTGGAGGTCACTTGCCGAGCCTGGACATACTCGATCCGGGAAACCGGCGTGTCGGTGGCGCTCATCCGTCATGGCGCCGAGTGCGTCGTCCGCGCCACGCGCCTTGCCACCGGGGCGCCGGGTCTACACCCGGCGCCGCACGCTGCGCCGTGCCCATCGGAGGTCGTCTCCGCCTGGCAAGCCCGGGTGGGCGCGAGCTGGCCTGAGATCGATCGCCGCGTCCGCCAGGTTGCCGGGGCGGCCGTGCATCCGGTGACGGTCGCGCCGGAGGAGGCGCTGGGGACAGTCCGGCTCAGCTTGTGGGCGGCGTGGCTCGGCCCCGCTGGTTCGTGTCCGATTGTCATCGACGCGCTGGCGCGCGAGATCGGCGAGATGCCCCAACCGCTCGTCTCCAGGGTCAGAAGCGGCGAGTTCCAGGGATGGGCGGGGGACACGCTCGTGGTCACCGTGGGCATCGAGGGCATCGAGGGCGACTGGTGCCGGGTCGAGACCAGCCCCACCCTGGCCTGGCTGTAGCGGAGCGCGCGGGCCGAACGCGACTTCGACCTGGAAAAACCCTCGTAGAGGGTGTCGACAGGTCAGCGGACTCGCCGCGCGGGCGGGCGCGGCGCCGCCCGCCCGGCCTAGCTACTGCCCCAGCCGCCGGAGCATGGCGCCCACGCGGCGGAGCTTCTCCTGCTGCTCGCTGGCCCCGGGGACGCCGCAGAAGTCCAGCGCCGCGCAGGCCTCTCCGGCCGAACCGCGCGCGATCCTGAAGTGTTGCTTGCTCGCCGCGCCCTCCCGGGAGGCGGCCTCCGCGATGTTGAGAGCGGCTGAGGTGGCCGCGCGCACCGCCTGATCGTGGAGATCGCCGCTGCGCGGAGGGAACCTGGCCTCGCGGACCCAGAGCGCGACCTCGCGTGCGAGCCGGTAGCAGTCGAGACGTTCGTAGGGGAAATAGTCGGCCATTGGAGTCTCCGGAGGGCCGCTCGGATCGGTCGCCGAAGGCGACGCGGAGGGGGCGTCGGCGCAGCCGCGCGGCCGACAAGGCCGCGAGCCACCGGAGCCCGCCGGCGGAGCCGCGCGACAGAGCGCGGCG
>VGRQ01000156.1 GCA_016875315.1 Deltaproteobacteria bacterium
GCCGGGCTCCTCGCGGGCGGGGCGCTGGTGGCCGCGAACCTCAGCGACGCGGAGTTCAACGCGATGCCGGTCGGCTCGTCGCGCGACGACCTGCTGGCGGCGCAGGCCCAGACCAACGGGCTCCAGGTGGCGGCCGCGGGCCTCGGCGTCGTGGGGCTGGGCCTCGGCGTGGGCGCCGTGGCGGCCGGTAGCTGGTAGCCGACTTCAGCCTTCCACGAGGCAGTTCGAGAAACCCGCGTCGCAGGCGATGCGTACCGTCTCTCCCGGCGAGATGGTCACCCGGCCGAAGGAGCGTGGGTCGCGACCAGGGAAGGTCGCCGTCACCTCGTACGTTCCCGTCGGCACGACGCCGGCGCCGAAGCGCCCGGCTGGGCCGGAGAGCGAGACGGTAGCGTCGCCGGACACGCGGACGATACCAGTGGACACGGGACGCTCGGGCGCCGGCGGCGTCGTTTCATCGGCCACGGGGACGGTCGCGGGAGCTTCCTTCGGTGCCGGCGTGCTGGCGCGGGATGCCCGTGACCCGGAGGCGGAAGGGGTGACCGCCGGGACGGCATCCGTCGTCGCACCAGGCGCCGCCCGCGGCAGCGACGCCCACCGCCCCCAGGGCGAGCCATGGCGCCGCCGACACCGCCGTGGCCGGTGGCGGGGGTGCGGCGGTGCGGGAGGCCGGGGCCATGGTGGGCGCGACGCGCAGCTTGTGCTTGACCTCGCCGTCGAGCACCGCCAGGAGCGTCTCGCAGTCGGGGATGCGCTGCTCGCGATCGACGGCGAGCGATCCCACGATCGCCGCCCGCACGCTCGCGGGGATGGCGGGGTTGAGCGCCTCGGGCGCGGGGTACTTCCCGTGGCAGATCGACTCGAACAGCGCGAAGGTGTCCTCGCTCTCGAAGGGGTCGCGCCCGCAGGCGAAGCGGTAGAGCAGGCAGCCGAGGGCAAACACGTCGGCGCGGGCATCGACGTCCTTGCTGTTGCGGATCTGCTCCGGCGCCATGTAGCGGGGCGTGCCCAGGGCCATGCCGGTGCGCGTCTGGGTGTGGTTGCCGCCCTCGTCGAGCACCTTGGCCAGGCCGAAGTCGGTGACCTTCGGGACGATCTTGCCGTCGCTGCTGTCGAGCAGCACGTTGGCGGCCTTCAGATCGCGGTGGACGAGCCCGGCCCGGTGCGCCCGCGCCACGCCCGCGAGGATGCCGCGGAAGATCTCCACGCCCAGGGAGAGCGGCGGATTGTTGTGGTACAGCCACTCGTAGAGGGAGGGGCCCTCCACCAGCTCCATGAGCAAGCCCGCGCGCCCCCTCACGTCGAGCACGTCGTTGACGGCGACGATGTTGGGGTGGCGCAGCGAGGCCTGGAGCTGCCCCTCGGTGACCAGCCGGGCCCGGATGTCGGCCCGGTCGATCTTGAGCACCTTCAGCGCGTGGGCGCTGCCGAGCGTCTGGTGACGCAGGCGGTACACCACCGCCATGCCGCCCTCGCCCAGGACGCCCTCCACCACGTAGCGATCGACGCGCTCGCCCTGGCTCAAGAGCCCGTCGTTCACGGCTTCGGCGTCCTGTGGCGCACGGCCTGCAAATAACCGGGCAGGTCCCTAGCCCGGCTGCCCGCGGGCGAGAGCGCGCACCGTCTTCATCAGCCCGCCGGCGGCCCCGGTTGGCCCGGTCGTGGTCGACCACGACGATGCGTTTGGTCACCCCCGTCAACGGAGCACGCGACGGCCGCTCGCTCGTCGCGACGGTTGCGTGGCGAGATGGCGAAAAGCCGTGGCGTCCAGGTTGACGGGGTGCCGCTCATGTGGTTGATTCGCGGTGGGAAACGCATGGCCCTCGCCTTCCAGAAGACCTCTTCCAACTCGGCGAGCAGCGCGAACTCGAGTTCGGCCTCGGCGAGCACCCGCGCCTCGGCGCGGGGCAGCAACTCGGCGGCGATCGAGGCCCTCGCCGTGAGTTCCGGCACCGATCCCTCGCTCGCTTCTGGCGACGAACACTACGCCGATCACGCCGCGAGATCCACGCTCTTCGTCAACGGGGTGTCGGAAGACGATGTCGTGCAGTCCGGCGGCACCGGTGACTGCTACCTCCTCGCGGCACTCGCCTCCGTGGCCAGCGCTTCGCCCGAGGCGATCACCAGCATGGTTCGCGACGAGGGCGGTGGACGCTTCAGCGTCCGATTCTACGCATTCTCGGGCGACGACGCCGCGCATCCTGAGTCGCAGCCGGTGTGGGTGGCGAGCAGCGCGGTGTTGCCCACGACGAGCGAGGGCGAGCTGGCCTACGGGCACTCCGAGGCGAAGAATGGCGCGGGCCAGCAGGAAATCTGGGTTTCGGTGATCGAGAAGGCGTTCGCGAAGTTCATCGATACCGAGGGCTACTTCGAGAACTGGTACAACGCGCTCAAGGGCAACGCGGACGAGACAGAGGAGGGCTACGACCGCCTCTTCTGGGGAAGCACCGTGCATGCGCTCGCGACGCTGCTCGGCGCCTCGGCGCTCGAGGGCGGCGAGATGCGCGAGATCGCCGGCGACTGGAACAACGACGAGGAGGGGCACTGGACGGAACTGACCCGATGTCTCGATGCCGGCATGGCGGTGGTGGTGAACGACGTGGGCGAGTCGCTGTTTGGCATTGAGATCGACGGCCTCGGCGCTCACCACAGCGTGTCCGTGCTCGACTACCGCGCGGAGGGGGGGAAGCGGGAGGTGCTGGTCCGTGACCAGCAGGCGGGCGACAAGCCGTTGGAGAGGTGGTACGAGATCGGCGATTTTTGCGACAAATTCGAGAGGTGGTACGCCGTGCCGATGCCGACATCATGTGACGAGACCGAGAGCTTCGACGTGCCCCGCGCCAACGGCGACAAGGTGACGCGCTACGGCTTCGCCGCGGCCGTGCTCTCAGCGAAGGAAGGGTTCACCCGGGCCTCGCCGCGCGCGGTTGCCGCCGCGGCGGTCAAGCACGGGATGTTCGATGGCGCCGCCGATGCGGCGATGGACGACGCGACCGCCGCCGCGACCTTCCGCCTCGCCGAGGGCGTCAACCGGGCCGAGGCGGCGAAGATGCTCGTCGAGGCGTTCCGCCTGCCGCTCGACCTGCCCGAGGGCAAGGTGGCGTGGTTTTTCGACGTGCTCGACGAGAGCCAGTGGTACTTCACCTGCGCGCACGTGGCGCGGCGCTTTGGCATCTTCAAGGGCAGCGACGGGAAGAACGAGTTTCGACCGGCTGCCGGGCTCAGCAGCAGTGAGCTCGACGTCGTCGTGTCGCGATTGCCCCCACGGGAGGAGCCCTGCCAGGCGGTTGACCAGACCAACGGGACCGACGCGGTGACCGACATCGAGGAGGCGCGCAGGTTGGCGATCCCAGTGTACCCGGGTACTGGCGCCTCGGCGGAGGCCAAGTACGAGTTCTTCAGCGAGTTGCTGGAGCGATGCGGCTACGGCGCGCAGGTGCCCTCGCAACCGGGCAAGCCGATGTTGCTGGCGATCCGGGGCTTCCGACCCGATCGGATGGCCACGCTCGCCTACGACAACACCAAGAACAAGTTCAACGACATGTTCGTGGTGCTCGGGCTCGATGCCAAGGGCAAGGCCGTGGCGTCGGAGTTCGAAGGCTCGGTCGACCCCGGGATCGCCGGGGAGTATGCGCTACAGGAAGGCCTGTACGAGTACGCATACGAGGGAGAGTCGTTCACCAGCGTGACCGGCTACACAGTGACCGGCAGCTATTTCCGAATGAAGGGCGGCACAGACTTCGATACCGTGCACGATGCGAATGACGATGGTGCGTACGACCTCGCATCGGGAGACACCGCGTACACCGAGCCGGGGAGCAACCGGAAGTACCTGATTCACGACGGGGGCTCAAACCTCGACGGCAACGTGGGCCTCAACTCGGTGGGCTGCCAGGTGGTGGCCGGGCGCGAGGCCGACGGGTCGAAGAAGGTGAACTCGATGCAGAAGTTGCTCGGTACCGAGGGTTTCACGGAGGTGCTCCTCGACGGCACCACGGTGCTCGAGGCGCTCAACGCTGGGAGCACCACGGCGGCCGCCTAGCGGGGGTATACCATCAGCCCCTCCCGCGTCCCCACCAGCAGCTCCTCGCCCGCCACCACGACCGTCCAGGTGTCGTCGCTCGTGAGCTTCTCGGCGCGGTCGGTCACCCGGTACAGCCCGTCGGCGGTGCCCACCCAGAGCGTGTCGCCATCGACGGCGAGGGCCTGTACCCAGGCGTCCTCGAGCCCGGCCACGGGCGCGTAGCCGCTGGCGTCCACGCGGCCGACGCCGTGCCGGTAGGTGCCGACCCACGCCGCTTGAGGACCGGCGCAGGCCAGCGCCATCACCCAGTCCTCGGGCAGCCCGTCGAGCGCGTTGACATGATGCCAGTCGCCCTTGCCGTTGCGACTGCCGAGGGCCACGCCGCGCACCGCGAGGCCGTCGTCCTCCGAGCCCACCCAGGTGCTCGCCGCGCAGGCCGCCACCGCCTGGTAGCTGTGGCCGGTCACGTGCCAGCGGTAACGACGCCAGCCCTGGTCGCTCACGCGCACCGGGCCGAGCACGTCGGCCACCCAGAGGTCGCTGCCCAACACGGCGAGCGCGTTGGCGCCAGGGTGGTTGAGGCCCGGCGAGGCGCGGGGCGCGTCGTCGCCCACCTCGCCGTACACGACGGTGGACAGGTCGGGACTCACCGCCACGAGCCCCTCGGCGGTCGCGACCCAGAGCGTGGAGCCGACCACGGCCACGTCGTTCACCATCTCGCTGGGGAGGGGGATGTCCACCCACTCCCCGCCGCGGTACACGCAGGCGCCCTGGTCGAAGCTGCCGATCACCAGCTCGCCGTTCCAGCGGGCGGCGCCGGTGACGAAGTCGCCGCAGGCGCCGGTCTCCAACGTGTACGTCGCCAGGATGGGGAGCATGCTTACTCGTGGGCCTCGGCGCGGGCCACGATGGTGTTCATCGCGAGGTCCTTCGCCACCAGTTCTACCTCCGCCCACATGCCGGGCAGCTCGACGCTGTGCGCGAAGTCGTCGTGGTCGAGGCCCAGGTCGAGGCGCACGCGGTGCTCGGGGTGGCCCTTCGGTTGCACCACGAGGCTGCGAAGCGGCTCGTCGGCGTGTACCGTCACCGTGGTGAGGCCGTCGCCCACCTCCACTTCCACGTCGAGCTCGGGCGCGTCGCCGTCGACCACCATGCGCTGGGTGCGCACCGACTCGCGGCCGAGGGCGTCGACGATGACGACTTTCACCTGGATCTCGCCGTCGCCCACCTCGCGGGGCACGAGGAAGCGGTGGTACCAGCGCTGGCGCAGCTTGTCCCAGCGCATCGCGACGGTCTCGCCCCAGGGGAAGTACGCGGTGACGCTCTCGGCGTCGCTCGGCGCGTGTACGGTGAGGAGCGGGTCGCCGGGGGGCGTGTACTCGCGCGACACCGCGGCCGCGTAGTCCACCCCCTCGGGGATCTCCGAGGCCTGGTCGACACGGGAGAGCTCGCCGGTGTGGTTGACGCGCACGCGGTCGATGGCCACGAAGCTCGTGAGCCGCGTGAGGAGCTGGTAGTCGAGGGCGAGGTCGAGGATCTGGGCATCGCGCGATTCGCCCTCGCGACGGCCGAGGCGCTCCAGCGCCGCCACCTTCTGCCGGGCCCAGGTGCTGGCCACGGCGTGGTCGTCTTGTTCCCCGAACTCGAGCACCGGGATGCTGCGGCGGTACACGCCGTTGCCGAGGCGACCGGTGATGACGATCTCGTCGTCGGAGCTGGCGTGGGCCTGGGCCACGACAAAGAGCGGCTGCCCGGCCACGAGGTCGCGCACTTTCACCGGGTACGGCTCGGTGACGGCGTGGCCGCCGAAGTCCACCTCGATGTCGGCGAGCACGGGCTGGTCGATGAGGTCGAGGAAGTGGGCCACCGAGTCGGCGGGGTCGACTTCGAGCGTCGGGTAGTAGGTGGCGCCCTGTCCGACGAAGGCCATCTCGTCGAGCAGGTAGCGGTTCACGCCGGAGCCGAGGCCGAAGCTGTACACCTTCGCGTCGCGACGAAGATCCTCCACGCTCTGGAAGATGTCGTTCTCGTTTCCGATGTAGCCGTCGGTGAGGAAGATCACGTAGCGCTCGCGGTTGGCGTCGCGGGGCAGTGTGAGCGCGGCCCGGATGCCGGCGTTCATGTTGGTGCCGCCGCCGCCGTTGAAGGCCGCGACGAAGTCGCGACCTCGCTGGATGTTGGCCGGGGTGGCGGCGATGGGCGCGTCGTCGAGCGCCGACACGCTGTCGTTGAAGTCGAGCACGAGGAAGCTGTCGCGCGCGTCCATGCTGTCGAAGGCCTGGGTCATGGCCCGCTTGGCCATGCCCAGAGGCACGCCCGACATCGAGCAGGAGGTATCGACCACCCAGATCAGCTCGCGCGCCACGATGTCCTCGCGGGGCGGGGCCAGCGGCGGCTCCATCGCCACCACGATGTGCTCGCCCTGGCGGATGGCGGCGGCCACCGGCTCGTCGGCATCGACCACCCAGCGGAGAACGAAGTCCTTGTTGGCGCGGGCGCCCTCGAGGCTCACGGTGGCGCCCGTCTCGTCGGCGAGGATGGCCGGGGCGTGGGTGGTGCTCTCTACCAGCGAGAGCGGCAGGCCGGTTTCCAGCGCCACGCCGATGTCGACGCGCACGCCCGTGTCGCCGCGGGCGACCGGGGGCGTGATGGCGGCGGCGTCGGGCGTGTTGATGCCGGTGAAGCGAGGGCCCACGGTGAGCGGCACCGCGATCTCCCAGGCACCCTCGCGGTACTCGACGGGCTGCACGAGGTGGAGCGTCACCTCGATGTCCTCGCCCGGCGGCAGGTTGCCCACCGACTGCGTGAACACGTTCGGCCTCTGCTGCTCGGTGAGCGCGGCGGCTCGGCCCGAGCGCACCGCCTGCTCGTAGGCCGCGCGGGCCTGCCCCCGCTCTTTCACCTCGCCCAGGACCTCGCGGTTGGCGAAGTGCATGACCATCCCGTCCACCGCGCTGTCCTCCGGGAGCGGGAAGGTGTACACCGCCTCCATGAAGGCGTCCGTGTCGTTGCGGAACACCTGGGTCACGGTGATGTCGGCGAGGGGGCCTGCGATGTCGATGTCGTAGCTGATCGACCGCAGCGGAAGCTCGGTTGCAAGGGCAGAAGGAAGCATGAGAGAGAGAATCACGTTGTCCCCGGGGGAGCACCGGGGACTAGGGCAAGCGGCGTGCCAGCTCTGGAGGGCCCGTCATCTCTGATTCATAGAAATCATCTACCGATGTGATTGCGCGCCCGCCGCGCTACGTCGGGCGGATGCGTCGCGAGGCCCTCTGGTGGCTCTTGCCGGCCGCCGTGGCCGTGCTCTGGGGCTCGGCTCTCGCCTACGACATGGTGTCGCGAGTCAGGTCGCTCGGTTGCGTCGAGAACTACGGCATGGCGGTGTACCAGCAGCTCATCGCCAGCGCCGCGTTCGAGGGGAAGTACTTCCAGACCATCCACACGGGCTACGCCGACAGCTGGATGTGGTCGGGGCACCGCAGCCTGTGGATGCTGGCGGTGCCTCAGCTCTACCGCGCCTGGCCCAGCGCCGAGATGATGGTGAGCCTCCAGGCGGCGCTCCTGGCCCTCGGCTGCTTCCCCGCCTTCGGCCTGGGCTGGCGCAGCGTGGGCGGGCCTGTGGGCGGCGCGGTGGGCCTCGCCGTCTACGCCCTGTTCCCGGCCGCCTACGCGGTGGGGCGGGCCGACTACCAGGAGCTCAGCTTCGGCATCCCCTTCTTCCTGGTGGCTACCCACCAGGCGCGGCGCCAGAGCGTGCCGGGCTTCGCGATCGGCGCGCTCCTCTTGTGCAGCGCCCGCGAGGAGTGGGTGCTGAGCGTGCCGCTGGTTGGCCTCGCCGTCCCGGGTGGGCTCGCCACGCGGCTGCGATGGGCGGGGATCGGCCTGCTCGTGGCCGCGCTCTACGGCGGCGCGATGGCCTACGCCGGTCGCGAGTTCGAGGGCTACGACAACCAGTCGGTGGGGCAGCTCGCGGGCATGCTGGAACTCGGCGTGAAGTTCAACCGGGAGTGGGCCGACGCGCGAAGGTTCTACCTAGGGTTCTTCGTGCCGGTGCAGTGGCTTTCCCTGCTGGCCCCGGTCACCCTGCTCCCGGCGCTGGGGACGATCTTCTTCCACCTCGCGGCGCCGTCGCAAGGGGGCGTCGACGTGGTGTGGAGCGGTCACATCCACCACATGGCGCCGGTGGTCGCCGCCGGGGTGGCCGCGTCGATCGACGGCGCCGGTCTCGTGTCGCGACTCATCGCGCGGCTGCCGCGGCACGTCAACCTGGCTCGAGGGGTGGCGCTCGCCGCCTTCGGCCTCGCCATCGCCGTGCTCGGGCCCCTCTGGATGAACGCGACGCGCGTGGATCCCGAGCTCGGCCGCTGGCCCACGACCTCGAGCCCGCCCTTCCACGAGGCCTGGGCGCTCGTCGACGAACTTCCCCCGGGCGCCACCGTGGCCACCGACCGCCAGGGCTCGCTGCTCGTGGCCGGCCGCGCGGGAAGCTACACCTACGACGAGTCGCTGGCCGACAAGCTCAAGGGCCGCTCCATCGCCGCGCTGGACTACCTGCTCGTGCCCACGTGGGACAGCGGCACCATCCGGCAGGCGGCCGACCTCGGCGGCGCCGAGCTGTCTCGCGCCGGCGGCTACGTGCTGGTGAAGATGCCCTGACGACGGCGCCCCCGCCTCGGCCTAGAACCCCGGCGGCGCCACCGTTTCGACGCGCTCGAGGTGTGCTCGTTCCCCGCTCCACGGGAACCAGATGTCCTGGCCGACGACGATCGGGTCGCCCGGCTCGAGCCGGCCGGCGGTCTCGGCCACCACCTGCGGCGCGCTGGGGCCGTCGCGCGTGACCAGCCGGTTCATGCCCGGCGTGGCCTCCACCCACGCGAGCAAGGAACCATCAGGCAAGGCGCGGGGCTGCAGCATCTCGGTGGTCGCGTCGATTGGGGCGAGGGCCCGCTCTTCCTGTCGCGACACCTCGTAGATGACTCGCTTGCCGGTGCGGGCGTCACTTACCAGCAGCGTCGTTTCCGTGAGCACGGGACCGTCCGCCGGGCACCCGCCGGGCGACCACTTGCCGTGGGTCTGCTTGCCCATGTCGGTCCACTGGTTTCCTTCCTTGCTGCTCATGAGCCGGATCTCGCGCTCCGGGCCGTCGGCATCGCGGAAGGCGAGCACGAGTTCCTCGGCGCGGCTGTGGATGGCGGGCTTGCAGCACATGCACACGCCGTCGGCACCCCCAGTGAACACGGTGTCGCTGAAGCCAAGGTACGTGCCGCCCTCGCGCGGGCGCTGGGTGCCCACGTGGACGGTGGTCTTGTCGCCCTCCCGCGCGAGCCAGGTGACGACGAGGGCCGCGCCGCGGTAGGCCGCCGCGAGGAGCACCTCGCCTCCGCCCTGGCCGAGGGCCGAGAGCGTCCACCCGTCGCCCTCGCGCAGCGCGACCTGGGGCCCCGTGGCGGTGGAGTAGACGATGACGGGGCGACCGGCCTTGTCCACGAGGATCTCCGGCCGCATCTGGCCACCGTCGCCTGAAACCACGCCGCTGGCGACGGTCTCGGTGGCGCTGGTGGTGTCGGCGCGGGCGTAGCGGAGAGTGTCGCCCTCCACCCAGGTGGCGTGCACGGCGGCGTCACGGGCGGCGAGGTCGAGGTAGTTCCCGGCGGTCCACGGGCCGGGCAGCTCGGCGGCTAGGGCCAGGGTGCAGAACCACATGGGCATGTTCTAACGGCCGGGGCCGCGGGGTTAGGGCA
>VGRQ01000157.1 GCA_016875315.1 Deltaproteobacteria bacterium
CGCGCCCTGGCCGACACGAGCCCGTGAACCGCGTCGTGGCCGTGCTCGCCGTGGCGATCGCCGCGGTTTCGGTAGCTGGGACGCTGGTGCGCCTCGCGCCGGGAGCCTCGCCGCTGGCACTGGCCTTCTGGCGGGTGCTGTTCGCGGCGGCGGTCACCCTGCCCTTCGCGCGGCGGATGTCGCGACACGACGTGCGGCTCACCGTGCTGGGGGGCCTGTTCCTGGCGCTGCACTTCTGGGCCTGGTTCGCGTCGCTCGGACTCACCAGCGTGATGCGGAGCACACTGCTCGTGTGCCTCACCCCGATCTGGGCCGGGGTGATGGAGGGGGTGATCCTGCGGCAGGCGCCGGCGCCGCGTTTCTGGGCCGGCATCGCGGTGGCGGTGAGCGGGGTGGCGCTGATGACGGGGGGACTCGGCGAGGGTGGCTGGACTGGCGACGCGCTGGCGCTTCTCGGTGGCGTGCTGGGCGCCGCCTACTTCACCACCGGGCGCCTCGTGCGCGCGCGGGTGACGATCTGGACCTACGCGCCCTATTCCTGCCTCGCCACGGCGGCCTGGCTCGGGATCCTGTCGCTCGGAAGCGGATCGTCGCTGGCGCTCGAGGGGCCGGGCTGGTGGGTGGCGCTCGGCCTCGCGGCGGGGCCGCAGCTCCTCGGCCACGCCGGCTTCAACTACGCGGTGGGGCGGCTGCCGGCGGCGATCGTGGCGTCGGTGATCCTCCTCGAGCCCGTCGGCGCCGCGATCGTCGCGGCGCTGGTGCTCGGCGAGGTGCCGGGGCCGCGGGAGGTGGCGGGGGCGGCGGTGACGATCGCCGGGGTGGCGGTGGCGGCGCGGCGCTGAGGCGCCGTCGCGACTCAACCTCGTGCCCTAGTCCTCGTCGTCGCCGCGCCCGCCCTCGATGCTGAGGATCGCCTCGGCGGCGGCGAGGCGCACTTCCTCGTTGACGTCGTCGAGCCGGGTGCGGAGGGCGCCCACCGCCTCGCGGGCGCGGAGGTCTTCCAGCGATCGGCAGGCCTCGGCGCGGACGGTGGCGTCGGGGTCGTCGAGGGCCCCGAGGAGGGGGGAGATCGCCCCGGCGGCGCCGGTGAAGCCGAGCAACTGCACGCAGAGGAAGCGCAGCGCGCCGTCGTCGGCCTCTTCCAGGCACTCGATCAGGTCGGGGAGGGCCCCCTCGCGCTCGAAGAGCACGGCGTCGAAGGCGGCGTCGGCCTTGACCGGGTCGGGGTCGCGCATACGCGTGAAGAGGGTCTTGAATCGGGCGCGCATCGCGACGGGGAGCTAACCCCGCGCCGGGGCGGCGGCACCGGCCCCGGTGTGCTAATCGGCGCCGGCGTGCGGATTCTGCTCTCCAACGACGACGGCATCGAGGCGGCGGGGCTCTCCGCGCTCGGCCGGGCCGTCGAGGGCATGGGCGAGGTGTGGACGGTGGCGCCGGCCACCGAGCAGTCGGCCAAGAGCCACTCCTTCACCATGCACGAGCCGCTCCGCGTGAAACGCCACGAGGAGCGCCGCATCAGCGTGAACGGCACCCCCGCCGACGCGGTGTACCTCGCGATGCACGGGCTCTTGCCCCAGAAGCCCAACCTCGTTCTCTCCGGGATCAACCGCGGATCCAACCTCGGCACCGACGTTCACTACTCGGGCACCGTCGCTGCCGCCCGGGAGGCGGCCAACCACGACGTCCCCGCCGTCGCCTTCTCCTTGCACCTTGGCCACGACACGGGGCAGGTGGCCCTCTGGGACACCGCCATCGCCGTGGTCCGCGAGGTGCTCGATCGGGTGTCGCGACACGGCGTCCCGCCGATGACCGTGCTCAACGTGAACATCCCCAACCGCCCCCTGGCCGAGCTGCGGGGGGTCCGCACCGCCACCATGTCTCACCGTCGCTACGAGACGCTGGTGCGGGAGAGCGTCGACCTCAGGGGGCAGCCCTACTACTGGATCGGCGGTCCTCACCTGTGGTTCTCGGGCGACGAGCATGCCGACGGTCCGCTGTGCGACCAGGGCTTCGTCACCCTCACGCCGCTCGCCCTCGACATGACGGATCGCGCGGCCCTGGAAACGCTCCGGAGCTGGGAACGCTGATGCTTCACGATGCCTTGCACGAGGCGATGCGCACCTGGTTCGAGTGGTCTCGCGACGCGGGCTACCTGGGCGTCTTCGTGATGATGGGGCTCGAGAGCACCATCGTCCCCGTGCCGAGCGAGATCATCATGCCGCCCGCGGGCTACTGGGCGTCGCAGGGCAAGATGTCGATGCCCGGGGTGATCCTCGCCGGGGGCGTGGGATCCACCGTCGGCAGCTCCCTGTGCTACTGGTTCACCTACACCGCCGGGCGCGCCTTCGTCCTGCGCTGGGGGAGATACTTCCTCCTGCCGCCCGACAAGCTCGAGCTCGCGGAGAAGTGGCTCGCGCAGTTTGCCCTGGGCGGCGTGTTCCTCGCGCGGCTGTTGCCGGTGGTGCGCCACCTCATCGGGTTCCCGGCGGGGCTGGTGCGGATGCCCTTCTGGCCCTTCGCGGGCGTCACCTTCGTGGGCTCCACGCTCTGGTGCGCGGTGCTGGCGCTGTTTGGCGCCAAGACCCTGGGGAAGCGGCCCGACCTGCTCGACGACCCCTCGGCGCTCGCCAGCGTCGTCAAGCACGATCTCCTCTGGTTCGTTGCCGGCATCGTCGCTCTCGGGGCGGGCTGGCTCTTCGTCAAGTGGTATGGAAATCGGAAGGTGTCCAATGTCTGAGCTCGTTTCTGCCATCAAGTCCACGATCCGCGATGTGCCCGACTTCCCCAAGCCGGGCATCCTCTTCAAGGACATCACCCCCGTGCTCGCCCGGCACGACCTGATGAAAGACATCACCGCGCGCTTCGCCGAGGGCTGTCGCGACAAGAAGATCGACGCCGTCGTCGGCATGGAGTCGCGCGGTTTCCTCTTCGGCGTGCCGCTGGCGATGCACCTCGGCATCCCCTTCGTGCCCGCCCGCAAGCCGGGCAAGCTCCCCTACCACAAGGTGAGCGAGAGCTACGCGCTGGAGTACGGGAGCGCCACGCTGGAACTGCACACCGACGCCCTGGCCCGGGGGCAGCGCGCGCTCATCGTCGACGATCTCATCGCCACCGGCGGCACGGCGCTGGCCACCGCCAAGCTCGTCGAGCGACTCGGCGCCGAGGTGGCCGGCTTCGGCTTCGTCATCGAGCTGGCCTTCCTCGACGGCCGGAAGGTGCTTGGAAACTACACCGTCGACTCGATCGTCGCGTACTGAGTTACACGGCGAATAAAAACTGTTCGTTCAGTCTTGACTGAACGAACTGGTCGTCCTATATCGGGTCCATGCACGCGCTGACCGAGGCCGAGGCCACGTTCATCGAGAACCAGGGGCTGTTCTTCGAGGGCTTCGGCCTGCCGCGGATCGGCGGTCGCATCCTCGCCCTGCTCCTGCTCTCGGAAGGTCCCGTCACCCTCGACGAGGTGGCGGCCACGCTCAAGGTGAGCAAGGCCAGCGCGTCGACCAACCTGCGCCACTTCGTCACCGTGGGCCTCGTCGACGTCGTCACCCCGCTGGGCGACCGCAAGACCTACTACCAGTGGAGCCCCCGGGCCTGGGAGCGACGCTACGACCTCGTCACCGTCATCGCCGGTGCCGCCCGCGGCATCGCCGAGCAGGGGCTCGCCGCCATCGGCCCCGACTGCCACGAGGCCCGCGCGCGCATGCAGGAGGCCATCGCCTTCGCCGACTACATGGCCGGGGCCCTCGGAGGCATCCGGCAAGGCTGGCTGGAGCGACTCGCCCAGATCCGAGGAGAGAAAGCATGACACCCGACGCCGAGCTCAGCGGCTACGCCGAGGTGCGCGCCATGTACCAGATGGATGTCGAGGGCACCCCCTGGCAACTGGTGGAGCGCGTGCGCCCGAGCTTCGAGATCCAGACCGGCCCGCGCGTGCGCGCGGTAGGCGTGGTGGAAGGCTTCCTCGCGCAGGGTCGCGACACCTCCGACGAGCTCTACGACTTCCTCCAGGGCACCGAGGTGGGCGACCGTCTCGACGAGTTCTGCACGCCGGCCGAGAACTACAGCTTCGACGACATCCACGACTACCTCACCGTGGAGCGGCTCTACGTCGATTTCACCGGCGAGAAGGTCGACATCCGCGTGGGGCGGCAGGCGGTGAACTGGGGCAGCGCCCTGGTCTTCCACCCCACCGACCTCTACAACGAGGTGATCGCCAGCGAGCCCTGGCGCGAGCGCACCGGGGTGAACGCGGTCCGCGCCAACATCGCCCTCGGCGACCACGGCATCACCGCGCTGGCGACGATGGACGACGACCTCAGCGCCTTCGAGAAGGCGGCCGCCAACGACGACGGCGCCGACGAGGACATCGGCGAGGGATTCCCTCTGTACGAGGACCTGCCGGTGTCGGTGGCGCTCAAGGGGACCCTCCGCGCCGCGCAGACCGACTTCTCGGTGGTGGCCAACTACCGCCCCGACGGCGACTACTTCCTCGGCGGCGACCTTCGAGGCACCCTCGGCGCCGGCTGGTGGGTGGAGGGCGGCTGGCACGGCGAGGCGGCGGCCCCCGAGGTGGTGGCGGGCCTCGACTACTCCTTCCCCTGGGGCGACCGCTTCTACGTGGCCGCCGAGTACCGCTACGACGGCACCGGCGAGGCCGACCCCGACGACTACGACTACTCGCTGCGCAGCTCCACGATCGAGATGCCCTACACCTGCGAGTTCGCCACCTTCGGCTCCGACGACAACAGCGATGAAGAGTCCAGGCCCCGGGTCACCCTCGGCCAGCACTACGTCGATGGCACCGTCAACGTGATGTTCCTCGACAACTACGGGATCAGCACCACCGCCATCGCCAACGTCGTCGACGGGACGGGTCTGCTGGTGCCCGACGTGTCGGTGCTCGTGGGCGACCGCGTGGCGGTACACGTGGGCGCGCAGATCCCCTTCGGCAAGGAGGGCGAGTTCGTGCCGCCCGACGAGCTTTTCGAGGTGGCGGTGGGCGACGCGTCGCTCGACCTCTCGGGCTTCGTCCCGGCGGCCACCCTCAACGCCTGGGCCCGGTACAGCTTCTAGGGAGCGTCCATGATCTGCGAACTGATCGATGCGAAGAAGGTCTACCCGATGGGCGACCTCGAGGTCACCGCGCTGAAGGGGGTGACAGTAGGCGTGGAAGCCGGTGAGTTCACCGTCTTCGCGGGCCCCTCCGGCAGCGGCAAGTCCACGGCGCTCAACCTGATCGGTTGCCTCGATCGTCCCTCGTCGGGCCGGGTGAAGGTCGACGGTCGCGACGTGGAAGCGCTCTCCGACGCCGAGCTCGGCGCGGTGCGGGCGCGGCGCATTGGCTTCATCTTCCAGAGCTTCAACCTGGTTCCGGTCCTCACCGCCGCCGAGAACGTCGACCTCGCGCTCCGCCTGGCCGGTCTCGACGAGGGCCGGAAGGCGAAAGTGGAGCAGGCGCTCGTGGAGGTGGGCCTGAAGGACTACATGACGAGGCGCCCCGCGCAGCTCTCCGGGGGACAACAGCAGCGCGTGGCCATTGCCCGCGCCCTGGTGAAGAAGCCCGCGATCATCATCGCCGACGAGCCCACCGCCAACCTCGACAGCGCCAACGCCGTGGCGATCCTCGACCTGATGCGCGAGATGAACGAGCACAACGGCGCCACGTTCCTGTTTTCCACCCACGACCCCATGGTGATGGAGCGGGCGCGGCGGGTGGTGCGCCTCCGGGACGGCGAGATCGTCGCCGACGAGCGGAGGTAGGCGATGCCCTTCCTGCTGGTGCTCGCCGCGCGCAACCTCACGCGCAACCTGAAACGAACGCTCATCACGGCGGCGGCAGTGGTGGCCGGCGTGGCGATCATGATCCTCGGCTGGGGGCTCGTCGACGGGCTCGACGAGAACTTCCTCCGCGCCGCGCGCACCACCTACGCAGGCGAGGTGCTCTTGCGACCCGAGGGTTACCCGGACGACGGAGTGCGCTTCCCGCTCGACGAGTCGCGACAGGTTTCCGACGAGCTGAAGGCGGCGCTCGACGCCGAGGGGGCGTGGACCACCCGCGCCGCCTTCCCGGTGCGCGTGGTGCACGGCGAGAACGCCGACCGCGCCGTCACCTGGGCCTACGAGCACGACCGGGAGACGACGGTGTTCTCGCGGGCCGGCTGGAAGCTCGATGGCCGCTGGCCCGAGCCCGGGAAGAACGAGCTGGTGGCCGGCTGGGCCTTCGGGCGGCTGCTCGGGGTGAAGCCCGGCGACGAGGTGATCGTGGAGGGCCGCACCCGCGACGGCGCGCACAACGCGCTGCCCTTCACCGTGGTGGGCCTCGCTCGCTCCGACAACGCCGGCCTCGACAACAGCGGCATCTGGATGGAGATGAGCACCGCCGAGTCGCTCGCGCTGCTCGGCGGCTACCGCACCCACGTGGCGCTCGTCCCTCGCGACGGCAACGCCCGCGCCGAGGCGCTGGCCGCCGCGCTCAGTCGCGACGGCTGGGCGGCGATGTCGCTCGCGGCCGAGTGCGAGGACATGATCGCGATCAACGAGATCCGCCGCCGGGCGCTGGGGATGGTGGTGCTGATGATCATGGCCATCGCCGCCACCGGCATCGCCAACACCGTGATCATGGCCGCCTTCGAGCGGGTGCGCGAGATCGGCACCCTCATCGCGCTCGGCATGCCGCGGGCGCACGTGCGGGCGCTGTTCCTCCTCGAGGGCGCGATCATGGGCCTCCTGGCGGGCGTGGTGGGGGCGGTGGTGGGCGGCGCGCTGGTGTCGTACTGGCAAGCCAACGGCTTCTCGGTGGGCGAGGAGGTGATGAGTGCCAGCGGCAGCATGGCGGTGTCGCAGTACGTCTACACGCAGTTCGGCTGGGGACCGCTGTTCCTCTCGCTCTGCTTCGGCGTGGGCGTGGCGCTCCTCGCCTCTTTGTGGCCGGCGCACAACGCCTCGCAGATCATCCCCGCCGACGCCGTGAGGGCCGACTGATGGAACTGATCCTGTCGATGGCCGTGCGCAACCTCGGCCGCAACCGGCGCCGCACCCTGCTCACCGCGCTCACCGTCGCCATCGGCGTGGCGCTGTTGACGATCGCGATGTCCTTCGTGGGCGGGGTGTTCTGGGCGGCACTCGAGAAGGTGAGCGCCATGGCCGGCGAGGTGCGCGTGGTGACGCCCAGGTACGCGCAGCGCGACCAGCTCATGCCCCTGTCGGAAAACATGCCGGAGACAGCCGCGCTCGAGGCAGCGATCCGCGCCAGCGAGGGCGTGACGGCGGTGTACCCGCACATCGCGTTGGGCGTCACCGGCGCCGTGGGCGACGACGAGATCGGCGAGCGCTTCGGGCTGCTTCACGGCGCGCCGATGGAGTTCTACACCGAGCACCTCGACCTCGACGCCTACCTGCTGGAAGGCACCATGCCCTCCTTCGGCGGCGAGGACTGGGCGAGCGTGGGCGCGCGGCCGAAGTTCCCGGTCTACGCGCTCGTGGGTCGCCAGTTCGCCGAGGAGGTGGGCGCCAGGGCGGGCACCGAGGTGATCCTCACCGGGCAGCGCCAGGACGGCTCGCCCTCGGGGATGCGCATCCAAGTGGCGGGCGTCGTCGACCTCGGCAACAGCGCGCAGAACCGCCAGTTGTGGGTGAGCCTCGACGCCGCCCGCTGGATGACCGAGATCCCCGCCGGCGCCACCGAGCTGATGGTGTTCGGCGACGACTGGGAGTCGGCCCCCGATCTCGCCGCGTCGCTGCGCGACGAGGCCGCGCTCTCCGGGCTCGACGTGAGGGCGTGGAGCGAGCGGCCGCCCTACGACGGCTTCGTGAGCTTCGCGCGCGTGCTCCATGCAATAGCCGGCGGGGTGATCGTGTTCATCACCGCGCTCGGCGTGCTCAACACCATGTTCATGTCTGTGCTGGAGCGCACCGCCGAGATCGGCGTGATGCGCGCCATGGGCCTGCGCGCGTGGCAGTCGGTGGTGCTGTTCGTGGTGGAGGCCATGGCCATCGCCACCGTCGGCGGCGCCGTGGGCGTGCTGGTGGGTGCGCCGGTGGCGCTCTACCTCGGTCACCACGGCATCGACTTCGGCGCCGCCGTCGACAAGCTGCCGCCCACCATCCCCATCAACACCATCGTGCGGCCGGTCCTCGACTGGAACGTGGCGATCATGGGCGTGGTGCTCGGCTACGCGATGGCGCTGGTGGGCGGGGCCTTGCCCGCCTGGCGCGCGTCGCAGATTCAACCTGTCGAGGCGATGCGCTCGCGTCGCTAGTCACTCGGAGATTCCATGCAGAAGCTACTCCTTGCCCTCGCCCTCGCCTTCCCCTCGCTCGCCAGCGCCATCACCGTCGACGAGATGCTCGATCACGTCGACAAGAACCTCACCTACGACAGCCGCGAGTCGAGCGTCCGGATGACGGTGGTGAAGTCGGGGACCACCAAGTCCTACCTCATGCACTCCTTTGGCCGCGGCGCCGAGGAGATGGCGATGGAGTACCTGGAGCCCGCGCGCGACAAGGGCACGAAGATGCTCAAGAAGAACGACGAGCTGTGGATGTGGCTGCCGAGCGTCGAGAAGACCCAGAAGATCTCGGGCCACATGCTGCGCCAGGGCATGATGGGCAGCGACATGTCCTACGAGGACCTGATGGAGCAGTCCACCTGGCGCGACGCCTACACCGGCACCGTCGTGGGCGAGGAGACGCTCGACGGCCGCAAGGTGTGGAAGGTCGATCTCAAGGCGAAGGACACCACGGTGAGCTACCCGCGCCGCCTCATCTGGGTCGACCAGGCCAGCTACATCCCGCTGAAGCAGGAGCTCTACGCGCTCTCCGGCATGTTGCTCAAGACCTGGACGATGAGCGACATCCGCACCGTGGGCGACCGGCAGTTCGCCTACAAGATGGTGGTGGAAGACAAGGTGCAGAAGAACAGCCGCACCGAGATCACCTTCGAGTCGGTGGCCTTCGCGGTGCCGCTGGAGGAGGAGGTGTTCTCCACCCGGTGGCTGGAGCGCTGATCCACCGCGCGAGCCTGCTCGTAGCGATGCCAGATGGTTGCCACGTTGACATTGCTGCGGCCGGAAAGCTACGGTCGGTCGTTCTCCGTGCGCGACTACGCCGCCAGCCTCGCCCCCCTCGACGACGCCGCGCTCGTGCTCGCCATGTCGCGCGGCGACCGCGACGCGCTCGGGCAACTGCTACGCCGGGCTGCTCCTCGCCATCGGCACGCGCATGCTCCGCGACGCCAGCGAGGCGGAGGAGGTGCTCCACGAGGTTTTCGTCGAGGCCTTCCGCGCCGCGCATGGCTACGAGCAGGCCCGGGGCACCGTGCGCGCGTGGCTCGCCACGCGCATGCGCAGCCGAGCGCTCGACCGCATCAAGTCGCACGGGCGCAGCCGCGCGGTCGACATCGAGGCGGTGGGCGAGGTGCCGGCACGCGACGACGGCGGCGCCGCCACCGGCGACGAGGCCCGCCTGCGCGGTGCGCTCGACACCCTGCCGGTGGACCAGCGCGCCGTGATCGAGCTGGCCTACTTCGACGGGCTCTCGTCCAGTGAGATCGCGTCGCGACTCGCCATTCCCGTGGGGACGGTCAAGTCGCGCACGGCGGCGGCCTTCGGCAAGCTCCGCGGCCTGCTGGGGGCCTCGTGAGCACCCGGGAGCTGGCCGAGGCGGCGGGGATCTCCGAGGCGGAGGCCGAGGAGATCCTGGCCTCGGCGATCGCCGCGCCCCCGGCGCCGCCGCCGGGCTGGCGCGCGCGCTTGC